>JAABTC010000340.1 GCA_011390055.1 Burkholderiales bacterium
GCCGATGCGGTGCTCCGCGCCGCCCGACTCGACGACGATGAACTGGCCCTCGGGCGTGCGCTCGCAGCGCAAGGCCTTGTGGCCGGTGAGCACGGTCACGCCGTCGGCTTCGAGCGCCGTGCGCGCGTAGGCCGAAACGTCCTCGTCCTCGCGCGCGAGCAGCCGCGGCAGCATCTCGATCTGCGTCACTTGCGAGCCCAGGCGCGCGAAGCTCTGCGCGAGTTCGCAGCCGATCGGCCCGCCACCGAGCACCACCAGGCGTTGCGGCAGTTCGCGCAAGTCCCACAAGGTGTCGCTGGTGAGCACCCCCGCCTCGGCGATGCCGGGCAGCGGGGGCACGAACGGCGCCGCGCCGGTGGCGATGACGATGCTCTTGGTCGTCAGCGTCTGCACACGGCCGTCGTCCTGCGTGATCTCGACCGCCCAGGGGTTCACGATGCGGGCGCGGCCGATCACCACGTCGACGCCGAGGGCGGTGTAGCGCTCGACCGAATCGTGCGGCGCGATTGCGCGCACGATGCCGGCGATGCGGTCCATCACGCCGGCAAAGTCGATCTGCGCCGTCGCCGAGGCGATGCCGTAATCCTTCGCATGCCGGATCTGGCGCGCGAGCGTGGCCGTCTTGATCAAGGCCTTGCTCGGCACGCAACCGTAGTTCAGGCAGTCGCCACCCATCTTGTGCGCTTCGACCAGGGTCACCTTGGCCTTGACCGTCGCGGCGATGTAGCTCGTCACCAGACCTGCGGCACCGGCGCCGATCACGACCAGGTTGCGGTCGTAGCGCTTGGGCTTGACGCCCGCCCAGCGTGCATAGACCTTGCGTGCCTTGACCGCATCGACGATCTTCTTGGCCACCAACGGGAACAGCCCGAGCAGCACGAAGGAGCCGATCAACCCAGGCGACAGGATGCCCTTGGCCGATTCGATCTGCGCGAGCTGCGTGCCGGCGTTGATGTAGACCAGCGTGCCGGCGAGCATGCCGAGCTGGCTGACCCAGTAGAAGGTCCAGCCCCGCATTTTCGTCAGGCCGAACAGCAGGTTGATGGCCGCTGGCGGAATGGCAGGGATCAGGCGCAAGGTGAAGAGGTAGAACGGGCCGTCGCGCGCGATGCCCGCGTCGACCTCGGCCAGGCGCTGGCCGAAACGCGTGCGCACGCTGTCGGCCAGCAGATGTCGCGAGGCCAGGAAGGCCAGCAGCGCACCGAGCGAGGACGCGAACGACACCACGACCGTGCCGACGACCAGGCCGAACAAGGCGCCACCGGCCAGCGTCATGACCGCGCCGACCGGCAGGGCCAACGCGAAGACGACGATGTAGATCAGGGCATAGGCGCCGAGCACCAGCGCCGGCCGTGCCGCGTAGAGCTCGGTGAACGCCGCTTGTTGCGACTTCAGGTACGCGAGGCTCAGGAAGCGGCCCAGATCGAAAACGAAGAAGCCGCCGAGCAGCAGCAACAGGATCGCGACGATCAACAGTTTCTTCTTCGACAACTCAAGCTCCTGCAGGTACGGCCGTTTCGGTCGCCGCGCCGCGACGCACCTTACACCGCGCGCTGCGTCGGGGGACGCGGCCGGTGCTTACACTGCGCCGCGCGATCCGGGGGTGAACATCGATGCTCGACTTTGGCCAGGCTGTGCAAACGCTGCGACCGCAGCTGCTGCGCTATGCGCGCGCGCAGTTGCGCAACGACGCCTGGTCGGAGGACGCGGTGTCGGAGACGGTGCTCGCTGCGCTGGCCAAGCCGCAGGCGTTCGGCGGCCAGTCGCAGCTGAAGACCTGGCTTGTCGGCATCCTCAAGCACAAGCTGGTGGACCAGATCCGCCGCCACGGCCGCGAGGTGTCGGCAAGCACCCCCGACGACGAGGAAGACGTCGACGGCCTGCTCTTCGACGCGACGGGGCACTGGACCCACGCGCCGGCCGAGTGGGGCGACCCGGAGGCCGCCTGCGGCCAGCGCGAATTCTTCGAGGTGCTGGACCTCTGCGTGGAAAAGCTGCCCGGCCTGCAAGGCCGCGTGTTCATGATGCGCGAGTGGCTGGAACTGAACACCCAAGAAATCTGCAAGGAATTGGCGATCACGCCGACCAACCTGTGGGTGTTGCTGCACCGCGCCCGCCTGCGCCTGCAGCTTTGCCTGCAGGAGCGCTGGTTCCGTGCGCAGCCCCTGCCCAAGCCACAAACACAGCGATGAAATCCCCCTTCCGTACCTGCCGCGAAGTGACCGCTCTCGTGCTCGGCGGCGAGGACCGCCCCTTGCGCTGGAGCGAGCGCCTGGCGATTCGGTTTCACATGAGGATCTGCGCCACGTGCCCCGTCTTCGCGCGCCAGGTTCAACTGATGCGGCAGGCGCTGCCGCGCTGGCGCGCCTACAGCGACGCTCCCCAACCGCCGCCGCCCGGCGTCTCGACCACGAACTGATCGCCGGCGGCCATCTCGACCGAGCCGATGTGGTCGAGAATCTCGACGCGCCCGTCGGCGCGTTCGACACGGTTGATGCCCAGGGCACCCGGCTGCCCCCCTGCGCCGCCGAAGGCCGGGACCGTGCGGCCGTTGGACAGGATCGAGGCGGTCATCGGCTCGAGGAAACGCACGCGACGCACGCCGCCGTCGCCGCCACGCCAGCACCCGGCGCCGCCCGAACCTTCGCGGATCGCGTAGCTCTCGAGCCGAACCGGGAAGCGGAACTCCAGCACCTCGGGGTCGGTCAGCCGCGAATTGGTCATGTGGGTCTGCACGACGCTGGTGCCCTCGAAGCCGGGCCCGGCACCCGACCCACCGCTGATCGTCTCGTAGTACTGGTGCGCGGCGTTGCCGAAGGTGAAGTTGTTCATCGTGCACTGGCCGGCGGCCATCACGCCGAGCGCACCGTACAAGGCGTTGGTGACGCAGGTGCTGGTCTCCACGTTGCCGGCCACCACCGCGGCCGGCGGCCGCG
>JAABTC010000034.1 GCA_011390055.1 Burkholderiales bacterium
TGCCGTGCTGGCCACCGTCTTCGATGCCCGCGTCGGCCGCATCGAAGCGGTGTCGCCGTTGAAATGCTTTGCGCTCGGGCTGGCCGCGCAGAAAAGCCTGGTGCGCGGACGCCAGGTGCGCATCGGGAATGCGGCGCAGACCCTGCACCCGGTGGCGGGCCAGGGGCTGAACCTCGGCCTGCGCGATGCATACGTGCTGGCCGACGCCCTGCGCCGCGCCAGCGAGCGCGGTACGTCGGGCCTGGACGCCGCGCTGGCCCGCGTGGCCTGGCAACGCGCGCCCGACCGCTGGGCCATGATCGCTGCCACCGATTTCCTGGCGCGCAGCTTCACCTGGCAGGCGCCCGGCATCGCGACCTTGCGAGGCGCCGGCATGGCGGTGCTCGACCGCCTGCCCCCGCTGAAACATGCACTCGCGCGCCGGATGATGTTCGGCGGCCGGTGACCCCACCACCCCCGAAGCGGCTTTGCCGCTCCCCCTCGAGGGGGCACCGCTGGCGGCCTGGCGAAGCCAGATCCGCGGCGGTTGCTTGGGAAGACCTATCTCGAACTACAGGCGCCGGTGTTCGAGCGCCGGCAATTGCTGCCGCACCTGGGCCAGGCGCTTTGGGTTGACCTCGGCCATTACCACGCCCTCGCCTTCGGGGCGTACCGCCAGCACCTCGCCCCAGGGGTCGACGACCATGCTGTGGCCCCAGGTGCGGCGGCCGTTCTCGTGCAGCCCGCCTTGCGCGGGCGCGATGACGTAGCACTGGTTCTCGACCGCGCGGGCGCGCAACAGCAATTCCCAATGCGCACGGCCGGTCGTGTGGGTGAACGCCGCCGGCACGCTCAGCAGGTCGCATGGCGGCTGGCACAAGGCCCGGTACAGCTCGGGGAAGCGCAGGTCGTAGCAGATCGACAAGCCCAGCCGCAGCGGGCCGGCCTGCAGCGTGACGGGCTCGTCCCCCGCTTCGAGCACGCGCGCCTCGTCGTAACTCTCGTGGCCGTTGTCGTAGCGGAACAGGTGCATCTTGTCGTAGCGCGCGGCCAGGCGGCCGTCGGGCGCGACCACGCAGCAGGCGTTGCGCACGCGCCCGGGCCTGGCCGTGCGCAGCGGCAAGGTGCCGCCGACGAGCCACAGCCCGTGCTGCCGCGCCTGGCCCGCCAGGAAGGCCTGGATCGGCCCGTCGCCCGGCGCCTCGGCGATGGCCAGTTTGGCGTCGTCACTCCTGCCCATCAGGCAGAAGTACTCGGGCAGCGCGGCCAGTTCGGCCCCCTCGCGGGCAGCCTCGGCGATCAGCCGCGCCGCGACCTCGAGGTTGCGGTCGACGTCGGGGCAGGCCACGGTCTGCAGGGCGGCGATCTTCATGCGTGAGTCCTTCAGGGTCTGGCCGCGGCGGCCGGCGCCGACGGCGGCTCGACCGCACTGGCAGGGCGATCCAGGTCGGGCAACGGCGCGCCGGGCTTGCGCTCGATGCGCTCGACCTTGGGCTCGGCCCAGCTGCCCTGCACCGTGAACTCGCGCGTGTTGGCCGCCATCAGCGGCCGGCGCAGGAACAGCTGGGCCAGGAAGCTGCCCAGGCCGACGGCCGGGTTGATCACCGCATAGGCCAGCGACGCGGTGCCGACGTTGATCTCGGGCACCACCAGCACGTGCAGGTTCTGCGTCTCGCGTTCGAGGTCGGCGCTGCCTTCCATCAACACCGCAGCCTGCACACCGCGCATGCGCAGGTTGTTGGTGCGGGCCACGCCGTCGTCGATCGCGACGTCGCCGGTGATGTTGTCGAAGGCGAAGCCCTCCTGGAACACATCGCGGAAATCGAGCAGCAGGCGGCGCGGCAGGGCCTGCAGGCTGAGCACGGAGAGCAGGCGTCCGGCCCCCGGGCCGGCCTTCAGGAACTGGCCGGCGTCGAGGGCCAGGTTGATGCGGCCGTCCAGACTCGGCGTGTGCAGCGACAGCGGCGATCCGGCCCACGACAACTGGCCGGCCATCTGCCCCTTGCCGCCGCGCAAGGTGCCGCCGAATCCGAGCCGGTCGAGCACGTTGCCGGTGTCGAGCAGGTCGAGCCTGAAGTCCATCACCATGCGCTGGCGTCCCGCGCCGGGGCCGGGCTGCCAACGGCCGCTCCCGGTCAGCAAGGCGTCGGGGTTGCTGACCGAAAAGCGGCCGAGGCGCCATTCGCGCCCCCCACCTTCGCCGGCGCGGTTGACTGCCTCGATCTCGACGCGCCCGAACTTGCGCCCGCGCAGCTCGAAATCGTCGATCACGATGTCGAGCGCCGGCACGCTGGCGGGCGCCTGCACGAGCAGCGTCTCGACCGAATCAACCTCCGAAGGCGGCAGGGCCAGGCGCGCCAGGCGGGCATGGACGCGCCCCGGCTGGGCCGCGCCGCGTGGCGCGCGGTACTCGATGTAGCCGCCGAGCTGGTCGGCATCGACGCTGCCGCGCCAGGTGCCGTCGCCGCTGTCCTGGCTCACGCCGGCCACCAGGCGCGTCAGGCGCCGGCCGCCCGAGCTCAGCGACTGTGCGCGCAGCGCCACGGTGCGCGGCAGGTAGCCCGCATCGAGGGCGGGTGGGCCGGCCGCGGCCGCGGCCGTGCCCGGCGCCTCCTGCAGGCGGTCGACCCAGGCTTGCCAGGCGTCGGCATCGACGCTGGCGAGGTTGAGCACCGCCTGCACGCCGCGCTCGGGCAGCGGCGGCAGCGGCTCCTGCACCGCCAGCGCGCCCTGCAGCACGCGGGGTGCCGGCGCGGTCAGGTCGCGCACGAAGTGCGCCTGAAGCACCGTCCCCAGTTCGATGCGCAGGCTGTCTCGCAGCGGCGCGCCCGGGGTGGCAGAGGGCGCCGGGTCCAGACGCGATTCGACGCGCAAGGGCCAGCTCGCCTCGGCCGGCTTCTTGAGCGGCGCCGGCAAGTCCAGCGCCAGGCCGGTCAGCGGGCTGGTCAGGTCGAACTCCAAGTGGCCGCGCACGATGCCCAGGCCCAGCCGGTAGGGCGTCTGACCCCCCATCGCGGCCGCCAGCCGCGACACGGCCCCCAACTCGGGCGCGCGCCGCAGCGCTTCGGCGCTGACGCTGCCCTGCGCCTGGAAACGCATCGAGCCGTCGGTCTGCTGGCCACCCTCGAACGCGGTCTCGCCGCCGAGCACGCGGGCGCTGCCGCCGGCGATCGTGAAGTCGCGCGAGGTGAAGTCGATGCGCGCCTTGGCCGCTGCCAGCAACGGCAGCCCCTCGGCCAGCCGCACGTCGTTGCCGGCCAGCAGCACCCGCCCCTGCACCCCGCTGCGCTCGAGGTCGCCGAGCGGCAACTCCAGGCGCAGATTCAGCTCGGCCGGGCCCGTGGCGCGGGTGTCGCGCAACGCGTGGTCGATCCAGCCGGCGATCGGCGTGGCCTGCACGTAGCCCAGCAGGTCGGCTGCCGGGCCGCGGCCCTGGCCTTCGATGCGCAGCACCGGCTGTTCGAAGTCGCGCAACTCCCCTTCGATGCGCGTCAGCTCGACACCGTTCACCCGCCCGCTCGCCTGGCGGATCTGCATGCCGTTGCGCTCGAACACCAGCTCGCCCTGCACCTGCGTGAACGCGGGCCAGTCCAGCTTGCCCCCGCGCTCGGCCGGCACATAGGCCAGGGTCACGTCCTGCGCCCGCGCCGCGATGCGGAACTCCCCCGGCGGCGGGCGCACATCGGCCTGCGATCCAGGGGGCGGTGCAAACGGAAAGGCCGAGAGATCGCCCTTGACCTTGAAGTTGACACCCACCAACCGGCCACCGAGCACCGCAGCAGCCACGTAGGCACGCGCCTCGCGCGGCACCCCCAGCGGCAGGTAGCGGGCCACCGCCGCGGCCCGGCCACGCGAGAGGCTGCCCACCAGTTCCAGCTGGCCGGGCAACCGGCCCGGTCCGTCGGCGCCGGTGCGCCAGCGCGCCACGCCCAGCTCGCCCTGGGCATCGGCGTTGGCGAAGCGGGTGTCGACCAGGTCGATCTCGATCGCGGGCGGGCTACCGACCTGCGCGCCCGCGGGTTGACGCAGGCGCCACGTCACTTGGGTGCTGAAGTTGTCGAAACCGATCTCGGGTGTCTCGAACACGCCCGGAAAGCTCAGCGCACCCTGGACCAGGGCCAGGCGGGCGGTGCCGCCCTTCTCGGTGGCCTCGAGGTCGAGCGTGGCGTTGCGCCAGCCCGGGCGGCCGACCACGTCGGCCTTGGGCGCGGGCGCCGCAGCCACCGACAACCCTTCGGCGCGGGCTTTGAGCTGGTAGTGCGTGGGCGTCTCGAGGCTGCCCTCCCAGCGCGCCGACAGCCGGCTCACCCGGCCACTCGGAGCCCAGCCAGCCAGCGTGCGGGCCGCCGCAGCGGACAACGGCAGCCGCGTGGCCAGGGCGGCGGCCACGGCCACATCGAAGCCATCGATCGAGACCTCGCCACCGGCCCAGCGGGGCGACCGTGGGTCGATGTCCAGGCCTGCCAGCCCGATCGTGCGCGCCGGCGCGGTGGCCGCCGCCTGGCGATCAAGGTCGCGCAGCGTCAGTTCGAGCCGGCTGCGAGGCCAGCGCTCGCCCGCGGCCGTCGAGAACGCCAGGTCCTCGGCGGCCAGGATCAGGCTGCCGCGCTTGCGTTCGGCGCGCACGCGGGCTTGCACCTCGGTGAGTTCGAGCGGGGCCAGCGCGGTGGCGAGCCGCATCGAGACGTCGCGCAGCGCGAGGTCGACCGTGGTGGCCAGGGCTTCGCCGTCGCGTACCTCGGTCCAGGCGCGCAGCGCGCCGCGGCCGGTGTTCAGCTCGAACGGCAGGTCCACATGGCGGCGCAGGTGCCCCACGTCGACATGCGGCAGGCTTGCATGCAGCATGCCGCTCCAATGCCGCCAATCTCCCGGCCGGCGCAGCAACGACTGCGTGAACCGGCCCTGCAAGCTGAAGCGCTCGCCCCAGCCTGCCGGTGGCGTGGCGTCCAGGCGCAGGGCGTGGCTGCGCAAGCCGTTGCGCACCACGACATCGACCTGCTCAAGCTCCAGCGGCGCGCCACCGCGCTGCTCGTCGATCCAGCGCAGCCGCCCTTGCCGCACCACGAACTCGTGCTGGCCGAAGAACCAGTCGGCCAGCACGTCCGGTCCGCCGGCCTCGGGGCCGCCGCCCACGTCGATGCCGGCCACCGACCACCGGCCGGTCGCGTCACGCCGCACCTCCAGGTCGGCGCCTTGCAGGAGCAGCTGCTCGAACTTCGGCCGCGTCGACAACAGCGAACGCGCCGACACCGCGGCGCTGACCTTGGGCAGACGCAGCGCCTCGCGGCCCTGTGGGTCCTGGACGACGACGTCGGACAACTCGAGTGCGGGCACCCAGCCGCTCGAGGAGACGCGGATTGCGCCAATCCTCACGTTCAGCCCCAATGCCCGGCTGGCTTGCGCCTCGATCTGCGGACGCCATTGCTCGATGCGGGGCAGAATCGCCCAATGCAGCGTGAGCCAGGCCAACAACAACAAGCCCCAGGCGCCCAGGACCAATCCCGAGGCGATGCGCCAACCCCAGCGCAGCCCCGTGCGACGACGCCTGTCGACGCGCGTTGCGTCAGGCACTGGGGCAGGGGCTGAGGACACGGGTGGGTGCGATGAGAACGACGACCGTCGGCCGGTTGCGCAACGATGCAGATCAATCTAGCACAGGGCCTTCTTCCGGCTCTGTGAGCGAAGCCGCATCCGACCTGCACACCGCCGAGGCCGCGGGGGCCACCGCCGAGCACAGCCGCTTCGTACAACGCGTGCGGCGGCGCCACGCCGACACGCTGGCGTTGCTGCCACCCGGGCTGCCGGCGGCACCGGTGATCGGTGCCCTGGTCGACAACCTGCGCGCGCGCGGGCTCACGCTGCCTGCGGCGCTGCGGGTGGCGCGCCAGCTGGTACTCGAGCGGCTGGCGGTGCTGGACATCGAGCAAGGCGCAAGCCTCGAGGACGTCGGATCGACCATGACCGCGCTGGCCGAGACGACGCTGGACATCGCGCTGGCCGAAGCCCTGGCCGAGGCCGATGCCCGCCACGGCGTGCCGCGCAATGCGCAGGGCGAACGCATCGCGTTCTGGATCGTGGGCATGGGCAAGCTCGGCGCGCGCGAGCTCAACGTGTCGTCCGACATCGACCTGGTCTACGTGTACGACGACGACGGCGTGACCGACGGCGGGCTGTCGGCGCACGAGTATTTCGCGAAGGTGGCACGCAGCCTCTTCACGCTCGTCGGCGACACCACCGACGACGGCTTCGTGTTCCGGGTCGACCTGGCTTTGCGCCCCAACGGCAACTCCGGGCCGCCGGTGGTGAGCCTGGGGATGCTGGAGGAGTACTTCCAGGTCCAGGGTCGCGAGTGGGAGCGCTTTGCCTGGTTGAAAAGCCGCATCGTCGCGCCGCGCAGCGCCGTCACCGACCCGCGCGCACTCGCGCTGCGTGCCCTCGTGACGCCGTTCGTCTACCGGCGCTACCTCGACTACGGCGTGTTCGAGAGCCTGCGCCAGCTGCACGCCAAGATCCGCGAAGAAGCGCAGCGGCGGGCAGCGGGGCGGCCCCAGCGCAGCATCGACGTGAAGCTGTCGCGCGGCGGCATCCGCGAGATCGAGTTCACGGTGCAGCTGTTGCTGGTCGTGCGCGGCGGCCAGTTCCCCGAAATCCGCACGCGCTCGACGCTGCGCGGGCTCGACCGCCTGGCCGCCAGCGGCTTGATGAAGCCCACCACGGCGACCAAGCTCGCCGAGGGCTACACCTTCCTGCGCCGCGTCGAGCACCGCATCCAGTACCTCGACGACCAGCAGACCCACCTGCTGCCCAGCGTCGATGCCGACCTGGGCTGGATCGCCCGTTCGTTGGGCGTGACGTGCAACCCCGACACCTGCGACCTGCTCGACCTGCTGGGCGCGGTGCGCGAACTGGTGGCCAACGAATTCGACGCGCTGCTGGCCGATGGGCGGCAATCGCCGGCCTCCGGCGCGGGCACCTCCCACTGCAAGACTTGCGGCCCCGGCCCCTTGCCGATCGACGACGAAGCCTTCCTCGAGCGGCTGCCCGCGCCGATCGCCGCCCGCACGAGGAGCTGGGCCAGTCAGCCGCGGGTGCGCAACCTGCGCGACAGCAGCAAGCTGCGGCTGGCGCGGCTGGTGCAGCGCGCGGTCGAGAGCGTCGCGGCCGGACACTGCGGCCACGACGCCGTGCTGCGCTTCATCGACTGGATGGAGCCGCTGCTGCGGCGCGAGAGTTACCTGGCGCTGCTGGTCGAGCGCCCCGAAGTCCAGCAGCGGCTGCTGGCCCTGCTCGGATTGGCGCGCTGGCCAATGCGCTACCTGATGCAGCATCCCGGCGTGATCGACGAGCTGGCCGACGCCCGAGCGTTGGACAGCCGCTTCGACCGCGACGCATTCACCGCCGAGATGAACGAGCGCCACGCCGCATGGCAGCGCTCGGGCGAAGCCGGCGAGGAAGCCCTGCTCGACACCTTGCGCCGCGCCCACCATGCCGAGGTGTTCCGGATCCTGGTGCGCGACGTCGAGAGCCGGATCAGCGTGGAGCAGGTGGCCGACGACCTGTCGGCACTGGCCGACGCGGTGCTGGACTGCGCCCTGCGTTGGTCCTGGGCCGTCCTGCGCCAGCGCCACCGCGAGGCGCCCCAATTTGCCGTCATCGCCTACGGCAAGCTCGGCGGCAAGGAGCTCGGCTACGGCAGCGACCTGGATGTGGTGTTCCTGTTCGACGATGCCGACGAGGCCGACCCCGACCGCGCCGCCGAGGTCTACGGCGCCTTCGTGCGCAAGCTGATCCCCTGGCTGACCTTGCGCACCGCGGCCGGTGAGTTGTTCGACATCGACACGGCGCTGCGGCCCAACGGCAACTCCGGCCTGCTGGTGACCTCGATCGCCGCCTTCGAGGCGTACCAACGTGGCCGTGGCAGCAACACCGCCTGGACCTGGGAACACCAGGCCCTCACGCGGGCGCGCTGCTGTGCCGGGCTGCCGGTGTTGGCCGAGCGCTTCGAAGCGGTGCGACGTGAGGTGCTGGCGGCACCGCGCGACCATGCGGCGCTGTGGCAGGAGGTGCAGGCCATGCGCGACCGGCTGCGCGCGGCGCGACCGGTGAAGCCGGGCCTGTTCGACGTCAAGCACAGCCACGGCGGCATGGTCGACGTCGAGTTCGCGGTCCAGTACCTGGTGCTCGCGCACGCTGCCACCCAGCCCGGCCTGCAAGACAACCTGGGCAACATCACGCTGCTGCAGCACGCCGAGCGCAGCGGCCTGCTGCCTGCCGGCGTCGGGGTGGCCGCGGCCGACGCTTACCGCGAGCTGCGCCGGGCGCAGCACCGCGCACGCCTGGACGAACAGCCTACCCAGTTCGCCGAGGGGTTCCTGGCCCGGGAGCGTGAGGCCGTGCGCGCGCTCTGGCAGGCGCTTGCCGAGAGCGTTCGAAACGGCCGGGTTCACGTTTGATATGGATTCACTTGCAATCGCATAAGAATCCCGTTCGGGCGTGACAGCCCACCGCAGTGGCTGCGTCTGGGCCGCGGTGGCGGCGGTGCTCGGCATGGCCGCGCTGGCGCTGGCGCTGACAGGCGCCCCGCGCGAAGCACTGGACTGGCAGCCGCAGCTGGCCGCGACGCAGCCCTGGCGCCTTTGGACCGCAGGGCTGGTGCACCTGAGCCCCGGGCATCTGCTGGCCAACCTGGCCGGCTGCGCCGTGGTCGGCGCCTTCGGATGGGCCGCGCACATCGACAGGCCCGGCGTGCTCGCTTGGCTGGTGGCTTGGCCGCTGGGGCACGCGGGCCTGCTGGTGGTGCCTGAGCTGCAACACTACGCAGGCCTGTCCGGTGTGCTGCACGCCGGCGTGGTGGTGGCCGCCTTGTCGCTGTGCTGGCACGGCACCGGCCGGCGCCGCTGGATCGGTGTTGCCGTGCTCGCCGGCGTGGCCCTCAAGCTCGGGCTGGAACGGCCCTGGTCGTCACCCGTTCAACACGCGCCAGGCTGGGACTTCCCGATCGCCGGCGTGGCGCACCTCAGTGGCGCCCTGGCCGGCCTGCTCTGTGGCGCGCTGGCGCTGTGGGCCACAGCGCGCGCCCGCCCTCACGCGGGCGCCGGAGCGTCCGGCGGCGCCGACGCGAGCGTGCGCAACAGCTCCTTGCGGTAGCGGTTGAGTTCCTGCACGCTGGCGAAGCTGCGCTCCATCAACAGGCTCAGGTTGTGCAGGATGCGCTCGACGACCTTGTTCTCCCACACCGCGTCGAACTGGATCTGTTGGTCGAGCCACTGCTCGAGCCATTGCGGATCGGGCACGCGGGACTGGATCGTGTCGCGTGGGAACAGGGCCGCATTGACGTGCAGGTTGGTCGGATGCAGCGCCTGCGCCGTCCGGCGCGCGCTGGCCATCAGCACGCCGACCTTGGCGAACGCGGCGCGAGCCTCGTCGCCGAACTTGACCATCGCGCGCTTCATGTAGCGCAGGTAAGCCCCGCCGTGGCGCGCTTCGTCGCGCGCCAGGGTTTCGTAGATCGCCTTGATCACGGGCTCGGTGTGCCACTCGGCCGCGCGCCGGTACCAATGGTTGAGCCGGATTTCGCCGCAGAAATGCAGCATCAGCGTTTCCAGCGCCGGCGCCGGATCGAACTCGAAGCGCACGGCATGCAGTTCGGCCTCGCTGGGCACGAGGTCTGGACGGAAGCGGCGCAGGTACTCCATCAACACCAACGAGTGCTTCTGCTCCTCGAAAAACCACACGCTCATGAACGCCGAGAAGTCGCTGTCGTCCTTGTTGTCGCGCAGGAACATCTCGGTGGCCGGCAGCGCCGCCCACTCGGTGATGGCGTTCATCTTGACGGTCTGCGCCTGCTCTTCGGTCAGGCGGGCGGGATCGAACGTGGCCCAGGGGATGTCCTGCTCCATGTTCCAACGCACCGATTCGAGCTGTCGAAAAAGTTCGGGGTACAGCATCCTCTGTCCTTGACGCGGCTGGGCCGATTCTAGGGAATCGGTCGAGCCCCCGCGGCTCAATCGGCGATGACCTCCTGCGCTGCACGCCATTCGGTCAGCGCAGGCAGGATGCCTTCGAGCCGCGGCAGCACCCGCACGCCCGGCACGGCGCGCCGCTGCAGCACCGGGGCGCTGCCACCGGCCCACAAACCCACGTCGCGCGGGAGCTTGCTGCGCAACTCGGTCAGTCCTTCGGTGATCTGCTGCGGGTTGGTGCACCCGGTGTAGCTGAGCGCCACCACCTCGGAGCGCAGGGCCGAAGCCGCCCGCGCGATGTCCCACACCGGCGTCTGCACGCCGAGCGACGTGCAGCGGCATCCTTCAAGCGCCAGCACCGATTCGGCCATCAACAGGCCCAGGCCGTGCGGCTCGCCGGGCACGGTGGCGAGCAGCACGCGCGGCCGGCCCATCCCTGAAACCGGCAGTGCATGCAGCGCGTTGCGCAGAACGACCTGCAGGGCTTCGGTGTACAGGTGCTCTTCGAACACCTCGAGCCGTCCTTGCATCCAGGCTTCGCCGACCTGCACGTTGAGCGGTGCCACCACATCGAACACGAAGCGCCCCAAGCCGGTGCGCGCGAGCGTGCGCGCCATCAACTGACGCAGGGCATCTGCATCGTGCGCACGGATCGCATCGACGAAAGCCGTCAACGGCAGCGTCGCCTTGCCCGCCGCCGCAGCCGTCAGCGCGGAAGGCGAGACCCCCGAAGCGCTCGACAGCCTCTCCAGGTCCTCGGCGGCCAGAGAGACGATTCGGCCGGGTCGGTGGCCGACATCCAGCAAGCGTTTGATCGTGCGCAGCCGTGACACCTGCTCGAACGGGTAGCTGCGCTCGCCGGTGGCATCGCGCCGCGGGGTGGGGAAACCATAACGGCGTTCCCAGACGCGCAGCGTGTCCTTGCTCAGCCCGGTGTCGCGCTCGACGGCGGCGATCGACATGCTGATGGGGCGGGCTGTAAAGCTGGCTTCCTCCACGCGGACCTTTGGCGAACTGATGCAGGTCTCATCTTAGCGTTCCACGCGTGTTTGTGCTGGACAAAGTATCGTCAACCCTGAAAACACACGGTTGCACACGCCCTCCGGAACTTTCCACCGAGCCCACGCTCCA
>JAABTC010000341.1 GCA_011390055.1 Burkholderiales bacterium
CCGCCGACGCCAACCCCCACCAGGTAGCGATCGGGATTCTTGCGATCGATGCCCAGGCTGATGCCGACCGGCGAGATGCTGCCTTCGACATCGGAGCGACCGAAGGCGGCGATCAATGCAGCCGGCGAATCAATCGCGGCGATCTTGTCCAGGGTCGGCTGGATCGGCTTGATGCCGGCGGCATCGCGCGCAGCCTTGTCCATGTAGCTGGCATAGAAGTCGCGGATCTTTTGTTCGTTGCTGCCGGGCGCGAGGTCTTTCTTCGCCGCCAGTTCTTCAATGATGGTGCGGACCTGCTCTTCGGCCTGGTCGTTCAAAATATTGAAGGAACCGTAGCGCGCTTCGTAATCCTTCAACTGATAGGTGTCGAACCAGTGGCCGTTGCCATGGCGATTGAAATCGTTGCCAGGTTTCACCGACATGTCGCGATTGCCCAGGTCCACGCCGAAGCTGCCCAACTGGGGCTTGCCCGGGGCGGCGGTGGCGGCTAGCAGGCCGGGGGAAACGAGCGCCAGCGCGAGGCCGAGGCTGAGCAGGGATTTTTTCATTTCTGGTCTCTCTGGGGACTTGGGGAATAGCCGAACGCGAAGCGTAACGCAGGTCAGCCCGGTCCCATGCGGGCACTGGTCGGGATGCACTATCGGAAGTACTAGATGGGCTGTCTCAGGCCCTGGCGAGAAATGCTGCAATGCAGCGTGACCCCCTGCGGTTTTGGCCGGTTAATGCCCATTAGTTCGTATTTTTGTGACAAGCGTCGAAGATTCCCCCGGATCGCGACCTGCCCGGCTCACCCCCAGGCCACCGCGTACCTAGATCAGGGAATCAAGAATTGAGCGCCACGTCACACCCGACCCCGTCTTTGCAAAAGCTCGCTATCGCGATGCTGGTGCTGTTTGCCGGCTCTGCCGCGCAGGCCGCCAGCCGCGACGACCTGCATCGCGCGGACGTGGCCAAGGTGAACGCGCAATACCGCCAGGCCAGCACGGGCCTGGGCATGCCGGCCAAGGCGCAGGAGCGCCACGCCGAATTGATCGGCCTCGACGGCGAGTCGCGCCTGCAGGTGCTGACCCATCGCCAGGACCGCAAGGGCACGCAGTACTACCGTTACCAGCAGACCTTCCGCGGCGTGCCGGTCTTCGGCGAGCAAGTGGTGGTGACCGAAGCCAACGGCCAGGTGCGCAACCTGTTCGGTCGCAAGGTTTCCAACCTGTCCAGCGAATTGCCGCAGGGCCAGTTGCTGATCGGCAAGGCGCGGGCCTTGTCGGTGGCGAAATCCGCTGCGCTGGGCAAGCGCCAGGCGTCGATGAAGGTCGAACGCGAACAAGCGCAGCAGATGATCTATATCGATGCCGCCCATCGCGCCCGCATGGCCTACGTGGTGTCGATGTTCGCCGACAAGCCCGGCGGCGGTGCGCCGACCCGTCCCACCGTCGTGGTGGATGCCGCCACGGGCGCCGTCATCAAGCAATGGGAAGGGCTGACCCACGCGGCGGTCGGCACCGGCCCCGGCGGCAACCTCAAGACCGGCGCCTACGAATACGGCACGCACTACGCCTACAACGACGTGGTCTCGGAAGGCGGCATCTGCACCATGAGCAATCCGCAGGTGCAGACGGTGAACCTAAACGGCGGCACGGCGGCCTGGTCCGCTTTCTCGTATGCCTGCCCGCGCAATGCCGGGGACGCCATCAATGGCGCGTACTCGCCGCTCAACGACGCGCACTTCTTCGGCAAGGTCGTCTACGACATGTACGGCGCCTACCTCGGTATCGCGCCCTTGCCGTTCCAGCTGACCATGCGCGTGCATTACGGCAGCAACTACCAGGGCGCATTCTGGGACGGCGCCACGATGACCTTCGGCGACGGCGGCGACCAGTTCTATCCGATGGTCAGCCTCGACCTGTCGGCGCACGAGGTCTCGCACGGCTTCACCGAGCGCAATTCCAACCTGGTCTATGCGGGCATGTCCGGCGCCATGAACGAAGCGTTTTCGGACATGGCCGGCGAGGCCGCCGAGTACTACCTGACCGGCAGCAACGACTTCCGCGTGGCCGCGCAGATCACCAAGGAATGGGGCGCGATGCGCTACATGGACCAGCCGAGCAGTGACGGCCAGTCCATCGACAACGCCGGCCGCTATAGCGACAGCCTCGACGTGCATTATTCGTCGGGCGTGTACAACAAGGCATTCTTCCTGCTGGCAAAGACATCCGGCTGGAACACGAAGAAGGCCTTCCAGGTCTTCGCGCGGGCCAACCAGTTGTACTGGACGTCCAGCAGCACCTTCGACCAGGGCGCCTGCGGTGTCGAAACCGCGGCGGGCGACCTCGGCTACATCACCAGCGACGTGACCCGGGCGTTCTCCGGTGTCGGCGTCAGCTGCACCAGCGCGAAGAGCGGCGGCGGCACGCGCGTCTACGCCAACGAGGTGCTGGCCGCGATTCCGGACGGCAAGGCGCTGGTCAGTACCATCATCGTGTCCGGCCGCACCGGCAAGGCGTCCGTCAGCAGCCGGATCAGCCTGGCCATCACCCACCCGCAGCGCGGCGAACTGGTGATCAGCCTGGTGGCGCCGGACGGCAGCAGCTACCTGTTGAAATCCGCGAGCAGGAACGATGCGCGCGAAAACATGAGCGACAACTTCACCGTGGACCTGTCGGGCGAAGACCTCAACGGCGCCTGGAAACTGCAGGTGCAGGACAAGTTCCGTCGCAACGCCGGCAGCTTGAACAACTGGAGCCTCGAATTCTGATTCCCCACGCTGCCATTCATTGGCAGCCAGGACCGCCAGCGATGCACGCCCCTACCCAGCCTGTGAATTTCGCGACGCGGGTGTAAACGCCGACCTTGTCCACGTGTGCACAGCCGTCCCCCCAGCTGACTATTCCGGCCAAGGTCGGCGTCCTTTTTCCAGCGATG
>JAABTC010000342.1 GCA_011390055.1 Burkholderiales bacterium
ACGCATAGCCGATGCGCCGGTCGAGCTTGCCGAGCAGCAGGTTCCACGCCATCTTCTTGCCGGCATCGCCATCGGGCTCGATCCGCGAGGGCTTGAGCTGGGCATCGAACAGGAAGGGCAGGGTCAGCGACAAGACCTTCGACTTGCCGGTGCCGTTGTTGCCGCGCAGCAGCAGGTGGCCGTCGCGGAACCAGAACTCCTCGCTGTCGTAGTGAAAGAGCTCGACGAGGCCGAGGCGTAGCGGTTGCCAGCGCGCCAGTGTCGGCACCGGCAGGGCCGGGCGGGCATTGTCGGCCGCAAGGGCGGGCAGGAAGTCGATCAGGGTATCGGATGTATCCAAGGCTCAACTCGTCTCAATCGAACAGGTTGCCGGTGATGGCGGGTGCCGCCGGCTTGATCTCGGCTTCGCCGACCGCAAAACGGGCCAGCGCCGGTAGCGTTCGTACCTGGAGGCCGTCGCGCATCACCAACTGGAGGCGCTGCAGGCGCGCGAGCGCGGTCGCCGCCAGTTCGTGCTCGGAGCCGGCTTCGCGCGCCGATTTGCGCCAGCAACTACCGAAGCGCTGGCGGGAAACGGCGATGAACGCGGCGACGTCGGCCTCGCTCACGTGGGTGGCAGCGTTAGCCGACAGAAATTCTGCCACCAGCAGGGTGACATGTGCCTCAGTGCCTTCGGCCGGCATCGCCACGTCGGTCAGTTCGCCATCTTCGTCGGTCAGGGCGAGGCCCTCGGCACGTTGTTCTGCGACCAGCCCGGTGGCCTCGCACAGGCGGGCGGCCATGGTGCCCCGCTGATTTAAGAAGTAGGCGCGCAGGTCGGCATCGAGACGGTCGAAGTAGATCACCGGGTCGTCGAGCAGGCGCCGCGCCAGGTGATGGCGCAGAGCCGTGCGCCGGCCTTCCTCGCTATCGGGGACGTGTTCCGCCACCAGCGCGGCGAGCCGCGCTTCGAGGGTCGCCGGCGCTTCGTCTGCAGGCCAGGTCGAGGGGCCGCGCGAGGCCGCGAGCATGCCCGAGAGGACCCGTCGATGGACGTCGTAGAGGGCGTCGTGCAAGGCCTCCGAGCCCTCAGCGCCGCCGCGCACGAAGCCCCCTTCATCACCGGCTACGCGCTGCAGCACACCGAGTTCGAGCAGCGTGCGACAGACGGCGACCAGTTCGCGCCGTTCGTGCTGCGCCTGGAGGGTGAAGGTGAAGCCGTGCCCGGCCAGAGCCGGGTCGGCCGCCAGCGTGAGCAGGCGGTCGCCGAGTACGCGCAGCGTGATCTGCGGGTCGGCCCGTTCCAGCGTCGCGCAGGCGAGGCACAGCAACACGTAGCGTCGGCGCTCGTAGCACGGTAGCCCGCGCGTCGCATCGTCGAGGTCGGCCGGGCGTTTGTACAGCCGCGCTGCATCGCGTTCGATGTGCAGGGGCCAGCCGGCCTCGCGCGCGAACCACTCGCGCAGCGCGTCGGCATGACGGCGCACAGCCGGGAACCCGCTCTGCGCAGGCGTCATCAGCGGGGACATCAGCAGGGCGCGCAGGGCGCCGGTAAACTCTTCACGGTGGTGACGGGCTTGGTGCTCGCCGATCGCGGCGCTGTCGAATTTCATCGGAGATCCGGTGTGGCGGTGATCGTGATGTAGTGGTCGCGGCCGGCGAACACGCCGGCGTCGGTGAGCACTTCGGCACGCGTATGCGCACCCATAGGCTCGAGGCGAATGCACAGCAGGCCGTCGCCGCTCTGGCGCTCGATCATCTCGTCGGGCGAAGCTTGCGCGGTCAGTGCCTCGCCGAGCAGGCTCAGCAGCAGTGCAAAGGCGTGCGAGTCGACCCGCCCCAGCTCGGATAGACGTGTCCTGCGGCCAGTGGCCAGGCGCGCGCGTGCGGCTTCGATCTGGCGGTGCTCTTCGGCCAATTGGCGGGCGAGCAGGGCGCGCTCCTCGTTGCGCTCGCGCACCTTGGGCAACGGCCCCCGCGGCGCGGCCTCGCCGTACTCGCGCAGGCGCGGATGAATGCGCAGCGGCGGCGCCTCGGCCCACGGCGTGGTGGCAGGGAGCTCGGTGCCGGCGCCTGGCGTCAGTGAGAAGTGCCGCGCCGGGTTGAGGGCGAACGCGGCGCGGCCGAGACGGTGCGCCTCGTCATCATCGGTGCATGCTGCGAACCAGCCGGCCAGTACGCGAAAATCGGCGGAACGATCGCTACGCCCGCTGCGCCGCTCATTGAGCGCAGCGACCGCCGCCAGCAGCTGCGGAATCGCTGCCCGCGCCTTCGAGCGCAGTACCTCGGCCTGTGGCGGTTCATACTGCGTGCTGACGAACCAGCGCCGCAGGCCCATCCAGCGTTCCGCCCATGCCAGCTGACGCTGCGCGAGCGCGTCGGCCAGCGCCGGCGAATCAGCGGGTGCCGCGTCGCGTGCTTCGCGCTGAGCGGCCGCCCACAGCAGCGGATCGATCCGCGGGTGGAGCAAGCCGATGTGCTGTGCGATCTCACCGGAGCGGCCAACCAGGTCGCCGATGAAGCGTTCGAGGTAATCGATCAGTCGCTTCTTGTACGCCACCACCGCGGTGGCATCGGCTTGCTGCAGCTCGATGCTGCGCGCCATGCCCGCCATGAAGGCCTGAGCGTTGTCGGCTAGGCTCTCGAACACCCGCACCAGGTCGCGCAGGGTTTCGTGCACTTTTGCCGCATCGGGTGTCGGCGAGTTGGCGAGTGCGAGCAAGGTCTTGAGCCGGTTGGCGATGTCTTCCAGCGCAATGGTCTGCAACTCGGCTCGCCGGCCGAGCGCGTTGGCGAAGGCGGCGAGCGCTGTCTCGACCGCCTCGCCACCATGCGAAAGCCGATAGAGAAAACGGGCCCGGTAGAAGTCGCCGATGATCGCGACCCGTGCCGTGTCAGGTTGAGATTCGAGGTTGCCCCAGTCGACGAGCTGGG
>JAABTC010000343.1 GCA_011390055.1 Burkholderiales bacterium
GTGGCATCCACACTCTGCACCGCGGCGCTGCCCCCGCTGCCGGCCGCCGCATCGAAGCCGGTGGTGCGCACCGTGATGACCTTGATCTTGTCGCCCGACTGCACCGTGGCGATGGCGTTGCCGGCGTAGATGGGGCGCTCGAAGGTGTCGGGCGCCAGCACCTTCGTGGCATCGCTGATCTGCGCCACGTCGAGCAAGGCGGCCACGCGCGGCGCGACGTTCTTGCCGTGCGCGGTGGCCGGGAACAGCAGGTGGCCGTAGCCGCCCGCCAAGCCGACCACCAACGCGGCGACGTTCTCGGCCAGCTGGTCGGCCAGGTGCGCGGCGTCGGCGTGCAGCACCTTGGCCACGCCGGCGATCTGCGCGGCGGCCTGGGCAGCGCCACCGGCGTCGTGCCCAGCCACCAGCACGTGCACCTCGGGGTCGCACTGCAAGGCCGCCGTGACGGTGTTCAGGGTCGACGGCTTCAACGCGCCGTGTTCGTGTTCGGCCATGACGAGAGCAGCCATCAGATCACCTTCGCTTCGTTCTTCAACTTGGCCACCAGCGTGGCGACATCGGGCACCTTGACACCGGCCCCGCGTTTGGGAGGCTCGGACACCTTCAGCGTCTTGATGCGCGGCGTCACGTCCACCCCCAGGTCGGCCGGCTTGAAGACCTCGAGCGTCTTCTTCTTGGCCTTCATGATGTTGGGCAGCGTCACGTAGCGCGGCTCGTTCAGGCGCAGGTCGGTCGTGACGACCGCCGGCAGGTTGAGCTTGACCGTCTCCGAGCCGCCATCGACCTCGCGCGTGACGCTGACTTTGCCGTCCGCCACTTCGACCTTCGAGGCGAAGGTGCCCTGCGGCAAGCCGGCGAGTGCGGCCAGCATCTGGCCGGTCTGGTTGCAATCGTCGTCGATGGCCTGCTTGCCCAGGATCACCAGGCCCGGCTGCTCCTTGTCGACCAGCGCCTTCAGCAGCTTGGCCACCGCCAGGGGTTGCAGCTCGTCGGCACACTCGACCAGGATCGCGCGGTCGGCGCCGATGGCCATCGCGGTGCGCAAGGTTTCCTGGCACTGCGTGACGCCGCAGGAGACGGCAATCACCTCGGTGGCCACGCCCTTCTCCTTCAGCCGCACCGCCTCTTCGACGGCGATCTCGTCGAACGGGTTCATGCTCATCTTGACGTTGGCGATGTCCACGCCGCTGCCGTCGCTCTTGACGCGAACCTTGACGTTGTAGTCGACCACGCGTTTCACGGGCACCAGAACCTTCATGCGCATTGCTCCTGTTGGATCGCCGGAATTGTAGGCAGCCGCCCCGCCCAGCATCGACATGCCATTCACTGCACCATAAATCGAACGGTCGTGCTATTTTAGGTCGCTCTCTCCATCTGTCCTGCTTCGAGGGCGCCGCGTTGCACGTCGATCGGGCGCAGCAACAGCCATCCCGCCACGAAGAAGACCCCCGTCGACAGGATCGCCAGGCGGTGGTTGCCGGCCGTGGCCCAGGTCACGACGCCGTAGGTCATCGGCCCGAGGATCGCCGCCAGCCGGGTGGCAAAGGCCCACAACCCGTAGAACTCGGCGCGCCGGGACGGCGGGGCCAGCAGCCCGGCCAAGGCGCGGCCCGCCGACTGGCTGGAGCCCATGCACAGCCCCGCCAGCACGGCAGCGAACCAGAACAGCGTGGCGGTCTCGGCGAGGAAGGCCAGCACCGTCATCACCATCCAGCCCAACAGCGTGACGCCGAGCGCGCGCTTGTGCCCGCTGCGGTCCTGCCAATAGCCGAAACCGAACGCGCCCAGCGCCGCCGCGATGTTGACCAGGAAGATCAGCGCCATCGTCTGGGTCTGTTCGAACCCCAGCACCTGCTCGGCGTACACCGCAGCCAGCGTGATGACCACGGCGATGCCGGCCTGGTAGGCCGTACCACTGGCGAGCAGCCACGAAAAGTCGCGGTAGCGCCGGGCATCGCGCAAGGTGGCGTGCAGGCGCTGCAGCGAAGCGGACACGCCGTCCGCGCGGGCGTTCGTCGCAGGGGCCTGCGGCGTCGCCCGCTCCTTCAACAGCGCGAAGGTGCCGAGCGATGCGGTGCCGTACACGGCGGCGGTGATCAGCATCGTCACCGGCACGAACTCGGTCGCGGGCCGCCCCTGCAGCTGCGCCCACAGCACGTAGCCCAGGCACAGGCCGAGCGACAGCATGCCGCCGAAGTAGCCGAAGCTCCAGCCCCAGCCCGACACCTTGCCGAGCGCCTCGCGCCGCGCCAGTTCCGGCAGGAAGGCCGCCGCCAGCGACTCGCCCACGGCATAGAAGAAGTTCGACAGCACGATGGCGACGAAGGCCAGCAGCAGATCGCCCGGGCCCGCGAGCGCCAGCGCCGCGGTGCCGCCGACGCAGGCCACGGTGCTGACGGCCAGCAGCCGCTTCTTGGCCGCGCGCAGGTCGGCGTAGGCGCCGAGCGCAGGCATCACCAGCATCACCAGCGCACTCGACAGGCCGAGCGCCAGCGTCCAGGCGAGCGTGGCCCAATCGGCCCGGCCCGCCACCACGCCGACGAAGTAGCTGTTGAACACCGCCGTCAGGACCACGGTGGTGTAGCCCGAGTTGGCGAAGTCGTACAGCGCCCAGCCGAAGACCTCGCGCTTCTTCACGCCATCGTTGAGTGCGGTCGGGTCGAACAGCGGCATCGGCGCCTTGTGCGGGTGGGAGGCACGTCTATCATGCCCGCTGCGGCGAAGTGCCACGCGCGGGTGACGGAACCGGTAGACGTAGCGGGCTTAAAACCCGCAGCCGCAAGGCGTACGGGTTCGAGTCCCGTCCCGCGCACCACATAAGTTCTCAAGAAAATTCACAACGTCTCCAGCCTCTAGGTGCATCAACCACTTAGGGGCCTTTTTCATTGCTCAGCGCTTCACAAAGTTGCTG
>JAABTC010000344.1 GCA_011390055.1 Burkholderiales bacterium
TCTTGTAATTAGAAAATGTTTTTGCTGATGGGGGCTGATCGAACGGGGCCTCATCATCTGCACCGGCATCGCGCTGTGGTTCACCACGGCCAATCCGTTCAAGACTTGAAGGCGCAGGTGCGTATTTCGGAAGAGCGTGACCGGTGTTTTCGGCATCGTGACCGGCGATTTCGGGAACGTGACCGGTCATTTCGGTGACGTGACCGACTGGCCGGCATCGGTTTCCTGAAGAGGTCCTGACCAGAACGACGGTCGGTGCTGACGTTGCGTATGAGCCAACCGCTGGGCATAGCCTCGCGCCCTTTGAGGGCCCGGGACCGATGCCGCAGCAACGCATGGACATACGCATGATCAAGGACATACTCCGACTCAAGTACCAGGGCGACCTCTCCCACGAGCGCATTGCTCGCAGCCTGTCGATCTCCAAGGGCGCGGTTGCCAAGTACCTCAGCCTGGCCGGCGCCGCCGGTCTTGACTGGGCATCGACGGCCGAACTCGACGAGGCGTCACTCGAACGCCGGCTGATGGGCGGCGGTGCGGCACTCAGCCGGGCCGTCGAACCCGACTACGCGCACGTGCACATCGAGCTGCGCCGCAAGGGCGTGACGCTGATGCTGCTGTGGGCCGAATACCGCGCCGCCCACCAAGGCCAGCGGACTTGGGCCTACACCCAGTTCTGCGGCCACTACAAGGCGTTCGCCAAGACGCTCAAGCGCTCGATGCGTCAGCAACGGCGCGCCGGCGAGAAGCTCTTCATCGACTACGCCGGCGCGACCCTGGAGTTGGCCGATGGCTCGCGCGCGCAAGTCTTCGTCGCTGCCATGGGCGCGTCGAGCTACACATTCGCCTGCGCGACGGCCGATCAGAGCATGCGCTCCTGGCTGGGCGCGATGGCCCGCGCGCTGAGCTTCTACGGCGGCGTGCCGCAACTGATCGTGCCGGACAACCCGCGCGCACTCGTCAGCGAGGCCTGCCGCTACGAGCCCAAGCTCAACCAGACGGTGAACGACTTCGCCCGGCATTACAGCGTCTCGATCCTTCCGGCGCGGCCGTATTCTCCGAAGGACAAGGCGAGCGCCGAGTCGGCGGTGCAAGTCGTCGAGAGATGGCTGATGGCTCGGCTGCGGCACACCGTGCTGGCGAACGTTCACGCTGCCGATGCGGCGCTGGCGGCGTTGCTGCCGTCGCTCAACGAGCGCTGCTTCCAGAAGCTCGAGGGCAGCCGCTCGAGCCTCTTCAGGACGCTGGATGCGCCGGCGCTGTCGGCATTGCCGGCGCAACGCTGGCAGTGGGCGACCTTCAAGACAGTGGCGGTGCACATCGACTACCACGTCGAGATCGAAGGCCACCGCTACAGCGTGTCGCACTCGCTGGTGGGATTGAAGCTGGAGGCGCGCATTACCGACGCGCTGGTGGAAGTCCTGCACCGCGGCGAGCGCGTGGCGTGCCATGCCCGCAGCTCACGCCGAGGCGGGTTCACGACGCTGGACGAACACATGCCGGCGGCCCACAGGGCACACAAGGAGTGGACGCCCGAGCGGCTGATCCATTGGGGCGCCGACATCGGCGTGGCCACCGGCCGCTTCGTCACGCAATTGCTGCAACGCTTCCGCCATCCCGAGCATGGCTACCGCAGCTGCCTGGGGCTGCTCAGCCTTGCGAAGCGCTACGGCCCGCAGCGCGTCGAGGCGGCCTGCACGCTGGCGCTCGAACTCGGTGCTGGGCAATACCGGCATGTGCGCGACATCCTGACCAATGGACGGGACCTCATCGAGCGCCCGGCGCCTGCGCCCGAGTGGGTCTCGCCCGAGCACGACAACTTGCGCGGCGCCTCGTACTTCCATTGAACACGCACTGAAGGATCTTCCCCATGATGATGAACAACACCCTGGCGCAGCTGCGCGACTTGAAGCTTGCCGGCATGGCGTCGGCTGTCGAGGAGCAGCTCTCGAGTGCCGCCAGCACGGGCCTGAGCTTCGAAGAGCGCTTGGCATTGATGGTGGACCGCGAGGTGCACCACCGCGATGACAAGCGCCGTGCGGTGCTCTTGAAGAGGGCTGCTCTGAAGTACCCGCAGGCCTGCGTCGAAGATGTCGACAGCAAACCCGGACGGGGCTTCGAGCGCAGCTCGTTGATGAGCCTGGCGCTGTCGCGCTGGGTCGAGGATGGCACTGCGATCCTGGTCACCGGGCCGACGGGCTCGGGCAAGTCCTGGCTCGCCTGCGCGCTGGCGCAGTACGCCTGCCGCCGCGGGCACTCGGCGCTGTACCTGCGGGTGCCACGCCTGGCCGAGGACCTGCGCGTGCTGCACGGCAACGGCGGCTTCGGGCGTTGGCTCGCCGCAGTGGCGCGTACCGACGTCTTACTGTTGGACGACTGGGGGCTGGCCGCCATGGACGGTCCGACTCGCGCCGATCTGATGGAGCTGATCGATGACCGGGCGGGAACGCGTCCGACGATCGTGACGAGTCAACTACCCGTCGAGCACTGGCATGCGTGGATCGGCGATGCAACCGTTGCCGATGCGATCCTTGATCGGCTGCTGTCGCGCAGCCATCGCCTGAACCTCAAGGGCAAGTCGATGCGGCCGAGCAAAGCGGCCGCTGTGCAAACCGAAGGCAACGACACCGTCACACCGCAAGACACCGCCGCCGCATAGCGACCCCGCCTCCGACAACCTCAACCACGGAGCCCCTCAACCACCTTCAAACAGCCACTTCCTACAATCCATTCCACGCAACTCAGCACCGACCGCTCAAACCGGTCACGTTCCCGAAATCGTCGGTCACGTTCGCCGAAATACGCAGCAGCAACGCTTCGATCAGGCGCAGCGCGCCCTCGCGGGTCCTTGGGGCAAGCCCCCGCACCTGCTCCATGTACTGGTCGTAGCGGCGCAGTTCCTGGCCCAC
>JAABTC010000345.1 GCA_011390055.1 Burkholderiales bacterium
ACTCGGCGACGGCTTCCAGTGCACTGCCGTAAAACACGACGCGATCCTCGCGCAACTCGATGTGCTCGGGCAGGTAATTCGAGCCGGGCAAGGCAAGCGGCAACACGCTGGTCTTGTAGTCCTCACTGCCATCTTCGTAGTCGCCCTCGTAGTCCTCCTCGTCGCCCGAACTAGTCGCCGGTTTCGCTGCCGGCGCAGGTGATTGCAGCACAGCTTCGAATCCGCCGGGCAACAAGTCCACGATCGCGATCTGCCCACGCGCCTTCGCACCCAATGCCCGCACGCGCAGGCGCACCGTCACTTCCTGGCCCAGCGCCAGCGTGGCGATCGGCTTGCCCTGGTTGTCCAGGTAATCGCGGATCACTTCCAGTCCCTGGTTTTGCGTGGTGGCGGGGGCCTGCCGGTCGTAACCACTCTGGTTCAACACGTACCAGACCGGTTCCGCGCTTGCCGGCGTGACCCACAGCCGCGTATCGGCCGCCGTGAAGTTGCCTGCAGTCACCACGCCACGCACCTTGCCGATCTGCCGGCCTTGCCCTTGCTTGCCCGCGGCCTGCAAGGTCGGCGGTGGTGGATTGCCCAGCGCGCCGGCCTGTGCGTCCAGCGCGAGCACCGTCAGCGCCGACGACAAGGTGTTGTAACTATTGTCGCGCAGTGGCGCCATCAGCTTGTCGAGCGCGACGGGCTTCACTTGCCGCGCCAAGGAAGGAAAGTGCCGGTTCAGAAGGTACAGCGTCCAGGCCTGTTCTATGCCACCGTCGTAGTAGTAGTGGTAATCGGAAACCGTCGTAGCCACCGATGCCGTGTTCACGCGGGACAGGCCTTTCACCGCCAGCGGCCGCGCTGCCTTGTCCTGTTGCAGCAACTGGTAGCTCGCTGCCACCAGCATGCCGGCGGCGTCGTCCTGCCAGGCCTTGGGCTGGTCGCGCTTGAGTTGTTCCTGCACCGCGCTAAGCAGGTTGCTGGCCGTGCGCCCCTGGCGAACCAGCAGGTACACCGCCATCGCCCGCTGGCGAAGGAAGGGCAGGTCGTTGTGTGAGGCATCCGCAGCCAGCGTTTCCAGATAGCCGTTCAAGGAAGTCAGCATGTCCTCGGGCACGGCGATGCCACGTTCGCGAGATTCCAGCAGGTAAAGCGCCGCATACGCAGTGACGAACGGATCCGCATCCGGTGTCGCCGTCCACGAGCCCAGGCCGCCTTCGCTGTTCTGCCGCGAACGCAGCACGTCGATCAGGTTGCCGCGGTCGCCGGTGTTGCGATCCACCTTGTGCCCCAGCTCGGGCCGCGATGAATACACCAGCGCCGGCATCGCCTGGCTCAGCAATTGCTCCGTGCACAGGTGCGGATAGTCGCGCAGGTAGGCGGTCAGCCCGTCGATGGCCACCAGCGGCGAACTCGATGCCGACAACTGGCGTGTGGACAGCGGGTTGTACATCACCCGCAGTTTTTCCAGGATGACCCGTTGTTCGGCATGGCCGGCGCGCAAGTCCTGCCGCGCCACGATGCCGGGGCGCAGCGACACCTCGATGCGCCGTTGCGCCGAATACGTGCCCGACTTCGCCCGGATCACCACCGCCACCGCGCCCAATGCGCTGCCCGCACGCACGCGAAAGCGCACGGTACTTTCGCTACCCGGTGCAATCGACAGAGGTACCGGCGCAGTACCGACCAGCGTCAACGACGGCGGCAGTTCCAGCGTCGCATTCACCAGGCTGGCCGTGCGCGCGCCTTCGATGGTGTTGGCGATGCCGACTGGCAATTCGAATTCATCGCCCGGTGCGACATGGGTCGGCACCGTTGGCGTCAGCACGAAGTCGCCGCGCACCGTGGCCTGGGTTTCAGCGATGCCCAGACGATCGGCGGTCACCGCCACCGCGGTAACACGGATGCGGCCGTTGAAGTGATCGGGCAGGCGGAAGTTCACCCGCTTCTTGCCATCGACATCAATAATCCCCGACCACCAGACCGCCGGCTTCTCGGACTTGCGCTTGAACGGATTGAGGTTCTTGGCCAGGTCGCCACCGCCGTCGCCACCCGGCGCCGCCATCGCGGCCAGCCGGCTGAATTCCGGCAGCAACAGGTCCAGTATCTGCGCGGTATCGACCTGCAGCATCTTCTTGGTGAAAAAGAAATCGAGCGGGTCGCCGACGCGATAGCGCGCCACCTGCAGGATGCCTTCATCCACCGCGAACACCACCACGCGCGCCTTGCCCTCGGTCTTGATGTCCACCGGAATCAAGGCGCCCGGCCGCACCACGGCCGGCAGCTTGATCTCCAGCGGCTGCGTGCGCGCCGTGCGGTCGACTGCGAACGGCGCCACGCCGAAGGTCAGCGGACTCATGAAGATCTCGTCCGACGACGGGTCGCGCAGGAACTGCACGTTCACATAGCCATTGCCCTCGAAATCGGCCGGCACCCGAATCTTCTGCACCGAACTGGTGGTGTCCGTGCGGAACCAGGCCTGCGCATAGACGCGATCACGCTCGATGGTGATCAGTCCGCTGCCGGCGTAAGGCGCGCGCACGCTGACCTCGATGGTCTCGCCGGGCTTGTAGCGCGGCTTCGACAGGCTCAGTGTCAGCTCGGCATTGCGTTCCAGCGACCGCGACAGGTTCGCCGCACCGGCCACCGAATACGCGACCTGGTTCAGCACCGTGCCATCGCCGGCGCGCATCTCCAGCACGAAATTGCCGGGCTGGTCGGTCGGCAGCGAAAACGACTGCGCCGACGCAGGCAGGTTGATCGCCGTGTCCTTCAGCGGATAACGACGTTCGTGCGATACATAACGGAACAGGCCGGAGTCCTGTTTGGTCAGCACCGACACGAAGCGCTTCTCGACGATGACGGCATGCAGGCCGTTCACCGCGCGCGGCTTGCCGTCCGGCCCGATCGCCAGCA
>JAABTC010000346.1 GCA_011390055.1 Burkholderiales bacterium
GCCGCCACGGTCGAACAGTTTGTGCCGCAGATGGTGAATTACGAGGTGGTGGGCGGGGTGAATTTCCAGAAGGGCTGTTACCCCGGCCAGGAGATCGTTGCGCGCAGCCAGTACCGCGGCACGGTCAAGCGGCGGGGTGTCGTGTTCGATGCGGCGGCCCCCACGAGCCCCGGCGTCGAGGTGTTCCACGACGCCGACCCCACGCAGCCCGCCGGCCTGGTGGTGAATGCCGGCAGCTGGCGCGGTGCGCACCGGGCGCTCGTGGAAGTGAAGCTGGGCGCACTCGACAGCGGCAGCCTGCACCTGGGCAGCGCCGACGGGCCCCTGCTGGGCACGACCGAGCAGCCCTACGACCTGCCCACCGACCCCGCCGCCTGAGTCGCCGATGGGAGCCTTGCCGCCGGCGGCGCAGCTCTACGTCTATTACAAGGTGGCCGCGACGCACGGCGTCGACGCGGTGGCCGCCGCGCACGCGCTGCAACAGGAACTCGTTGCGCATCACACCGGGTTGCACTGCCGGGTGCTGCAGCGCGCCGACGAAGTCGGTGACAGCGTGACGCTGATGGAGACCTACACGCACGACCGCGGCATCGATGCGGACCTGGCGCAGGCCATCGAGCGGGCAGCACAAGCGCGAATGGCGCACCTGGTGCTCGGTGCGCGCCACGTCGAGGTGTTCGTGCCGTGTGCCTGATCTCGCTGGCGATCGACCGGCACGACCGCTTTCCGCTCGTCATCGCCGCCAACCGCGACGAGCGCTTTGCCCGCCCTGCCGCGCCGCTTGCATGGTGGACCGACGGCCCCGCAGCAGCACCCCACGCGGCCCTCCTCGGCGGCCGCGATCTGGCCGGTGGCGGCACCTGGATGGCCCTGGGTGGCCAGGCGCGCATGGCGATGGTGACCAACGTGCGCGATCCGGCGCGGCTGCGTGCGTCGGCGCCCAGCCGAGGCGGCCTCGTGCCGGCGTGGGTCGGCGCCAACGCATCCGCGACCGATTTCTGGCCCCGGTGGGCGGGCTTGCCGCACAACCCTTTCAACCTGCTGGCGGCCGACTTCAGCAGCAGTCACAGTGGCAGCTGGTGGTGGGCCGACGATCGGAGTGCCTCGCCCGTGCCGCTCGGCGCAGGGATCCACGGGCTGTCGAATGCCGGCCTCGGAACACCCTGGCCCAAGGTGCGGCGGCTCGATGCCGCGGTGGACCAGTCACTGCGCGCGCCGGGTGCGTGCAGCGCGTCGATCGAACGCACGCTCTTTGCTGCGCTGGGCGACCGCGCGCCGGTGCCCGATGCCGAACTGCCCGACACCGGCATCGGCCTGGAACGCGAGCGGTGGCTGGGCCCGGCATTCATCGGCGGGCCGGGCGTTGCAGCGAACGTGGCCGACGCCTACGGCACACGCTGCTCCACGCTGTTGATCGTGGCCCGCGAAGCCGGCCGGTGCACCGCGAGGCTGGTCGAACGCAGCTTCGGCGTCGACGGCCGCATCGTCGGGCAGCGCGGCCTGACCGACCTGCCCTGGCCCATGCTCGGCAACGCAGCGCCCCCGGTCGACGACGAAGCCTTCAGCGCAGGCTGAGGGTCATTTCCTGGTGCACGATGCCGGCCTCTTCGAAGGTCGGGCCCTGGGCTTTGAAACCTGCCCGGTCGTAGAAGCCGATCGCGCTCGACTGGGCATGCAGCATGACTTCGTGGTCGCCGCGTTCGCGCGCGAGCTGCACCAGCCGGTCCAGCAGCGGCCGGCCCAGGCCGGCGCCGCGCACGCTGCCGAGCACGGCCATGCGGCCGATGCGGCCGACACCCGGTGCGTGTTGCAGCAAGCGCCCGGTGCCCAGCGCCTGGCCGAGCCGGTTGTAGGCCACCGCGTGCAGCGCCTGCGCGTCGGCGGCGTCGAGTTCGAGTTCGGCCGGTATGCCCTGCTCCGCCACGAACACGGCCTGCCGTAGCGCCGAGGCGTCGCGGCCGAGCGCCTCCCAGCCGCCGCTGCGCACCTCGAACATCGACTCGCCGGCTTCGAAGGCTTGCAGTGTCTGGCGCAGCAACGCCGGTACGGGCCGTGACGTCTGGGTCGCGGGATCGGCGAACACGTAGACCAGTTCTCCCAGCACCAGGCGCCGCTCGCCCCGGAACACCGCGGCTTGCAGGCGCATCGATGAATTGCCGATGGGGCCGCAGCGCATGCCGATCTCGAGCTGCTCGTCGAAGCGCGCCGAGCCTTCGTACTCGAGCGTCGCCTTGCGCACGTACAGGTCGCCGCCCAGCAACGCCATCGCATCGTGGTACGGCAGCGCCATGGCCCGCCAGTAGCCGGCCACGGCCGTGTCGAAGTACATCAGGTAATGGCCGTTGAAGACGATCTGCTGCAGGTCGACCTCGGCCCAGCGCACCCGCAGGCGCTCGCGATGCCGAAACGACAGGCGGCTCGGGTTGTCGAAGGAAGATTCGCTCATCGGCCGAGCATACTCAGCCCCCATAGAGCACGATATCGCAACGCATCGGACCCGAACCGCCATGGCCCACATCCAGTACCTGACCCAGATCCACCTCGACGCCGGCGTGCTGGCGCGCCTCGCCGAAGAGTGCCAGCGCTGCGGCATCAGAAAACCGCTGCTGGTCAGCGATGCCGGTGTGCGTGCCGCGGGTCTGCTCGACCGCGCGATCGCGGCGCTCGGCGGCTTGGCGCATGCCGTCTTCGACGGCACGCCGTCGAACCCGACCGAAGCCGCCGTGCGCAAGGCCCGCGACGTGTACTTGCGCGAGGGCTGCGACGGCCTGGTGGCGGTGGGTGGCGGCTCGTCGATCGACCTGGCCAAGGGCGTGGCCATCGCGGCCACGCATGAGGGCCCGCTGGCGGGCTACGCCACCATCGAAGGCGGCAGTGCACGCATCGGTGCCAAC
>JAABTC010000347.1 GCA_011390055.1 Burkholderiales bacterium
CAGCAGCAGCCAGCCGATGCCGCACATCGCCAGGCCAAGCAGCAGGCTGGGCCCAGGGCCGATGCGGTCCGAGATGCGGTGCCCGAAAGCGCTGGCGACGATGGTGCCGAGGCCCAACCCGACGAAGGACAGGCCGATCTGCGACTCGTTCATGCCCAGCGTGCGGGTGGCAAACAGGATCTGCACCACGAAGGCCGCGTGGTGGCACATCTGCCAAAGCCCGACCGTCAGCGCCATCGTGACCAGCAGCGGCGTGCCCATCACGAAATGCAGCCCTGCGCGCAAGTCACGCCAGAAGTGCGCGTCCGCCGAAGCGACGAGCCGCTCCTGAATGCGCAGACCGCGCAGGATCCACACCGACAGCAGCAGCACGAAACCGTCGATCAGCAGGGCCATCGGCCCGCCCACCAGCTTGATCAGCGCGCCCGCAAAGCCCGGGCCCGCAACTTCGGCACCCGAGCTGGCCAGCGCGTTGCGCGAGTGCGCCTCGACCAGCCGCTCGCGCGGCACCACCTGCGTCAGCACGATCTGCGCCGCCGCCCCGGCCACCACGTACACGCAGCCCATCACGAAGCCGACCGCGTACATCCAGGTCATCGTCAACCAACCCAGCACCCAGGCCAGCGGCACGCTGGCGACGATCAGCCCCAGCGCCGCCTCGCCGACGATGTAGACCGGCAGCTTGCGGACCCGGTCGAGCCAGACGCCGCTGGGCAGGCTGAGCAGCACAAAGGGGGCGATCTCCATCGCGACCAGCGTGCCCATCTGCGTGGGTGTGGCCTGCAGCAGCAACACGGCCGTGAGCGGCAGCGCCAGCATGGTGATCTGGCCGCCGAGCGAGCTGATCAGGATCGAGCTCCAGAGACGACGAAAGAGCGCGTCGCGCAGCAGGTCGTCGGCGGGGAGCTGCAGACGCTGTCGCAACGAAGAGAACAAGGGGCGGAACATGGACGTTTCTCGGCGGGGCGGTCTCGTGAACCGCGGGGACCGTGGGGAAAGCGCCAAGCCCAAAAAGACTGCGGGCCTGACGCCGATGTCTCGGCGCAGGCCCGGATGGGGCGAAGCCGAAGACGACTAAGGGGCTGCCACCCGTGCATCCAGCACAGGCATGCCGCGGCGGCAGCGTGGGCTCGGAATGTCGTGGGTGGTCATGCGGCAGGCTCGGTGGGGTGCGGTTGCGCTCGATGCTATCAGCGCCGGCCCGGATTGATCAAGCGAGCGTGAACCCGAAGCTGCTCAGCTGCGGTAATCGGCGTTGATGCTGACGTAATCGTGCGACAGGTCGCAGGTCCAGACCGTGGCCTGGGCCCCGCCGCGGCCCAGGCCCACGCGCACGGTGATCTCGGCCTGCTTCATCACGCGCTGGCCGTCGGCCTCGCGGTAGTCGGGGTGCCGACCCCCTTTCCGGACCACCTGCACGTCGTCCAGGTGCAGCTCGATCAAGGCAGGGTCGAGGTCGCCGATGCCAGCGTAGCCGACCGCCGCGAGGATACGCCCCAGGTTGGGATCGCTGGCGAAAAACGCGGTCTTGACCAGCGGCGAATGCGCGATGGCGTAGGCCGCCAGGCGGCACTCCTCGACGCTGCGGCCGCCGTCGACCTGCACCGTGATGAACTTCGTCGCGCCCTCGCCGTCGCGCACGATGGCCTGGGCCAATTGCTCCGACACCGCGAACACCGCGTCGCGCAGGGCACGCCCGGCGGACGAGTCGAGCACGCGGATCGGCGCATGGCCGGCCTGCTGCGTGGCCATCAGCACGAAGGAATCGTTGGTGCTGGTGTCGCCGTCGATCGTGATGCGGTTGAAGCTGGCGTCGGCGGCTTCGCGCACCAGCGTCTGCAACAAGCCCGCGTCGATCACTGCGTCGGTGGCCACGAAGCCGAGCATCGTGGCCATGTTCGGGCGGATCATGCCGGCGCCCTTGGCGATGCCGGTCACCGTGACGCGATGACCCTCGATGTCGAACTGGCGCGACGCCGCCTTGGGCAGCGTGTCGGTGGTCATGATGCCCTGCGCCGCCTCGAGCCAACGGTCGGGCGCCGCATCGGCCAGCGCCGCAGGCAAGCCGGCGATGAGCCGGTCGACCGGCAGCACTTCCATGATGACGCCGGTGGAGAACGGCAGCACCTGTTCGGGCGCCAGGTCAAGCTGCTGGGCCAGCGCGATGCAGGTGGTGCGCGCACGGACCAGGCCATCGTCGCCGGTGCCTGCATTGGCGTTGCCGGTGTTGACCACCAGCGCCCGGATGCCCACGTTCGCGGTCAAATGCTCGCGGCACACCTGCACCGGCGCTGCGCAGAACCGGTTCTGCGTGAAGACGCCGGCCACGGCCGAACCTTCGGCGAGTTGAAAGACGACGACATCGCGCCGGTTAGCCTTGCGGATGCCGGCCATCGCGGTACCGATCGACAGGCCCGCAACAGGGTGCAGGTCTGCGGCCAGAGGGGCGGTCAGGTTGACGGGCATGCGGCTTCCGGTGGGGGTCGGCCGGCAGTGTAGTGGTCTTTGTCGTGGGTCCAGGGTTAGCCCTTGCCCTGTGGAAAACACCTTTGACGCCACCGTGAGCGGCGTTGAGCATCAAGGTCTTTCTTGCGACACGGAGTACGCGTTCCATGCATCCCATCTTGAAGTCCACCCTGCTCGCGACAGCGCTCGCAGCCTCGGTGGCCCACGGCCAGACCGAGATCGAAGCAGCCCAGGCCGAGAGCGGCGCCCTTTGGTTCGTTGAGCTGTCGGGGGCTCCGACCGCCGACGGCAATTCGCTCAGCGCGGTGCGCAGCGAAAAAGCCGCATTCCGGCGCGCCGCCGCTGCCGCCGGCGTGCGCTTCACCGAACGGCGCAGCTACGACGTGCTGTTCAACGGCCTGTCGATCGCGGTCGATC
>JAABTC010000348.1 GCA_011390055.1 Burkholderiales bacterium
CAGGTCAGCCGCGTGTCGACCTCGCGGCGTGCGAGGGCCACGAAGTCGGCCGACTGCATCTCGTTCAGGCGCGAGGCGGTGCGCGGGAATTCATGCGCGAGCGGGCCCTCGGTGTAGAGCGATTCCGGAGGCACCTCGGCCGACAGGATCAGCTGCACGCGGCGGTCGTAGAGCACGTCGACCAGCCAGGTGAAGCGCCGCGCTTCGCTGGCCATGCGCGGCGCCATCTGCGGCACGTCCGACAGGATCACCGTGTGGAAGCGGCTGGCGATCTCCAGGTAATCGTTCTGCGAACGCGGGCCACCGCAGAGTGTCTTGAAGTCGAACCAGACCACGCCGCCGGCCTTGCGGCGCGCCACGATCTCGCGCTGTTCGATGCGCAGCAGCGGTGCCTCGTCGCGCACCTCGGCCAGCTGTTCGAAGGCCAGGGCCAGCGCGGCGTCGGCCGATGCGCCCAGGGGACAGTGGTAACGCCGCACCTGCTCCATGGTGCGGCGCCGGTAGTCGGTGCCGTTGTCCACGCCGACCACCTCGAGCTTGTCCTTCAACAGCTCGATCGCCGGCAGGATGCGGTCGCGGTGCAGGCCGTTCGGGTACAGGTCGTCGGGGTGGAAGTTGGAGGTCGTGACGATGCTGACGCGGTTGGCGAACAGGGCCGCCAAAAGCCGGTGCAGGATCATCGCGTCGGTGACGTCGGCGACATGGAACTCGTCGAAACAGATCAGCCGGAAGCGCCGCGCCATGCGCGCGCCGAGTTCGTCGAGCGGGTCGGCGGTGCCTTTCAACTCCTGCAGCTCGCGGTGCACCTCGCGCATGAACTCGTGGAAGTGCAGTCGGGTCTTGCGCTTGAGCGGCACCGATTGGAAGAAGCAGTCCATCAGGAAACTCTTGCCGCGACCGACGCCGCCGTGCAGGTACACACCGCGCGGGATCGGCGGACGCCGGATCAGCTGCGTCAGTGCATTGCTGCGGCGGGCCTTGTAATCGGCCCACTCGGTCTCGCAGCGCTCGAGCGCATCGATGGCACGCAACTGGGCCGGGTCACTGGCATAGCCGCGCTCGGCAAGCGTCCTGTCGTAGAGCGCGCGAACCCCCATCAGCGACCGCCGGGCCGCCCCAAAGGCGCTGAGCGCCCCCGCGGGGGGCAGCGAACGAGGTGAGCTGGGGGGCCCACTTCGTCAGAAATTGAGCGTGCGCTTGTCGACGGCCAGCGCGGCTTCCTTGGTCGATTCGGCAAGCGACGGGTGGGCGTGGCAGATGCGCGCAATGTCTTCGCTGCTGGCACGGAAGGCCATCGCGACGCAGGCCTCGGCGATCAACTCGCTGGCGTAGGGGCCCACGATGTGCACGCCCAGGATCTCGTCGGTGGTGGCGTCGGCCAACATCTTCACCATGCCGGTGGTGTCGCCCAGGGCCCGTGCGCGGCCGTTGGCCATGAACGGGAAACTGCCGGCCTTGTAGGCCCGGCCGGCGCCCTTCAATTGCTGTTCGGTCTGGCCGACCCAGGCGATCTCGGGGCTGGTGTAGATGACCCAGGGCACGAGGTTGAAGTCGACATGGCCGTGCTGGCCGGCGATGCGCTCGGCCACCGCCACGCCCTCCTCCTCGGCTTTGTGTGCCAGCATCGGGCCGCGCACCACGTCGCCCACGGCCCAGACGTTGGGCAGGTTGGTCTTGCAGTCGGCGTCGACCACGATCGCGCCGCGTTCGTCGAGCTGCAGGCCGACCGCCTCGGCGTTCAAACCGGTGGTGTTCGGCACGCGGCCGATCGAGACGATCAGCTTGTCGACCGCCAAGGTCTGCGCCGCGCCCTGGGCGTCGGTGTAGGCGATGTCGACACCCTGCGCGCCGGCCTTCACTTCACCGACCTTGACCCCGAGTTCGATCTTCAGCCCCTGCTTCGTGAACGACTTGTGCGCTTCCTTGGCGATCTGCTCGTCGACCGCGCCCAGGAACGTCGGCAGCGCTTCGAGCACCGTCACTTGCGCCCCCAGACGGCGCCAGACCGAGCCCATCTCGAGGCCGATCACGCCGGAGCCGATCAGGCCCAGCGTCTTGGGCACGCCGCCGATGCGCAGCGCACCGTCGTTCGAGAGGATGGTGCTCTCGTCGAAGGGCGCGCCGGGCAGCGCGCGTGCAATCGAGCCGGTGGCCACCACCACGTGCCGGCCGATCAGGGACTCTGCCCCGACGGTGACCTCGCAGCCTTGTTCGGTCGCCTTGGCGAACGCGCCGCGGCCATGGAAAAACGCGACCTTGTTCTTCTTGAAGAGGTACAGGATGCCGTCGTTGTTCTGCTTGACGACGCTGTCCTTGCGGGCCAGCATCTTGGCCACGTCGATGCTGAGATCCTTCAGGCCGATGCCGTGGTCGGCGAAGGCGTGGCCGGCGTGCTCGAAGTGCTCGCTCGATTGCAACAGCGCCTTGCTCGGGATGCAGCCGACGTTGGTGCAGGTGCCGCCCGGCGCCGGGCCGCCCTGGGCGTTCTTCCACTCGTCGATGCAGGCGACGGTGAAGCCGAGCTGGGCCGCGCGGATGGCGGCGATGTAGCCGCCAGGGCCGGCGCCGATGACGATGACGTCGAATTGTTTTGTCATGAATCCATGCTCACCATTGGGTCCCGTTGCGGGCTGAGTTCCCGATCATCCTGAGGTATCGAAGGAAGCCCCGGCTGCGGCCCTTCGATACCTCAGGGCGAACGGAGCGCAGGGTCATCGTTCAAATGTCGAACAACAGGCGGGCCGGATCTTCCAGAGCTTCCTTCATCACCACCAGCCCGAGCACCGCTTCGCGGCCGTCGATGATGCGGTGGTCGTAGCTCATCGCCAGGTAGTTCATCGGGCGCACCACGACGGCGCCGTTCTCGACCACTGCTCGCT
>JAABTC010000349.1 GCA_011390055.1 Burkholderiales bacterium
CCAGCGAGGGCAGGTCGTCGTTCATCCACGACAGCGGGTTGACGCCGATGCGCACGTTCCAGCTCATTCGGAAATCTCCTGTGCGGGGCCTTGCTTGCGCTTGCCCGCTTCGTACTGTTCGCGTGCCGTCCGCACCTCGGCGCGTTCCGACACTTCCGGTATGGCCACCTCCCACCAGGCGCCGCCATCGGGCGTGGTGCGCCAGGGCGAGGTGTCGATGACGACGACCTGGGTGCTGCGCGCCGCGCGCGCCTGCTGCATCGCCGCCTTCAGTTCGGCCACGCCGGCCACGTGCACCGCCTCGGCACCGAGGCTGCGCGCATGCGCGGCGAAGTCGATGCGCACGTCGCGGCCCGCATCGCCGACGCTGTCTTCGAGCAGGTTGTTGAAGCGCGGGCTGCCGCTGGCCAGTTGCAGGCGCTGGATGCAGCCGTAGCCGCGGTTGTCGAGCACCACCACGATCAGCTTCAGGCCCAGCATCAGCGAGGTGGCGATTTCGGCGTTGAGCATCAGGTAGGAGCCGTCACCCACCATCACGATCACTTCGCGCTCGGGCCGCGCGAGCTTCACGCCCAGCCCGCCGGCGATCTCGTAGCCCATGCACGAGTAGCCGTACTCCACGTGGTAGTTGCCCGGCTGGGCGCTGCGCCAGAGCTTGTGCAGTTCGGCCGGCAGCGTGCCGGCGGCACAGACGACGATGTCGTGGCCGGCGCTGCTTTGCGCGTCGGCCGCGGAGTCGCGCACGGCGCCGATCACTTCGGCGTCGTACGGCAGCTCGCCCTCGGGCGGCGGCGCCGTGGTCAGGGCCGAAACGCGTTCGTTCCAGGCCGAGGCAAGCTGCTGCGCGCGCGCCGTCCACGCTGCATCGGCGCACCAGCCACCCGGCCGCAGGGCCGCCAGCACCACGCGCGCGTCGGCGACCAGTGCCACGCTGCCGTGCTTGCCGGCATCGAGCGCCTGCACGTTGATCGACAGACACGGGGCTTGCGGCGCGAAGAGCGCGCGCGACCCGCTGGTGAAATCCTGCAGCCGCGTGCCGACGGCGATCACCAGGTCGGCCTCGGCCGCCAGCGCATTCGCCGCGGGCGAGCCGGTGACACCGATGGCGCCGACGTTGAGCGCGTGGTCCCAGGCCAGGCTGCCCTTGCCGGCCTGTGTTTCGGCCACCGGCACGCCGTGCGCCGAGGCCCACGCTGCAAGCGTGGCGCCGGCGCGGCTGTACGGCACACCGCCACCGGCCACCACCAGCGGCCGGCGCGATGCGCACAGCAGCTCATTGGCCGCGGCGAGTTCCCGCGCATCGGGTGCCGGCCGCCGAATGTGCAGCAGCGCCGGCTCGAGGAACGACGCCGGGCAATCGAAGGCCATCGTCTGCACGTCCTGTGGCAACGCCAGGCAGACGGGGCCGCAGGTGGCCGGGTCGGTCATCACCTGCACCGCACGCGGCAGCGCGGTGAGGATCTGCTCGGGCCGGGTGATGCGGTCGAAGTAGCGCACCAGCGGGCGGAAGGCGTCGTTGGCGCTGAGGTCGCCGGCCTGGAAGTCTTCCACCTGCTGCAGCACCGGGTCGGGCGCACGCGAGGCGAACACGTCGCCCGGCAGCAGCAGCACCGGCAGGCGGTTCACGTGCGCCAGCGCGGCGGCCGTCAGCAGGTTGGTGGCGCCGGGGCCGATGGACGTGGTGGCGGCCATGATGCGCTGGCGGAAATTCGCCTTGGCGTAGGCGATGGCCGCATGCGCCATGGCCTGCTCGTTGTGCGCACGGTAGACCGGCAGATCGCTGCGGTGCGCAGCCAGCGCTTCGCCCAGCCCCGCCACGTTCCCGTGCCCGAAGATGGCCCACACGCCGGCGCAGTACGGCACCACGCGGCCGTCGTCGAGCTCGATGCGCAGCGCAGCGAGGTGGCGCACGAGGGCCTGGGCGAGGGTGAGGCGGAGCGTGGCCATGGCGTCATTTTGCGTCGATCACAGAGCGCCCGACCTCCGGGCCGGCCCGCTGGTCTTGCCGGCAGCGCTGATGCAACATGCGGCCACACACACCGGCCGCGTGGCCGGCCTGCCCCCCGCTTCCCTGGAGAACCCATGAAAAACGTCGCCGTGTTCGGCGCCGGCCGCATCGGCCGCATCCATGCTGCCAACGTTGTCGCGCTGCCCGGTGTGCGCCTGAAGTTCGTCTGCGACCCGGTGGCCGACAGTGCCGCCGCGCTGGCGGTGCAGCTCGGCGCGCAGGTGGCCACGCCCGACGCGGTGTTTGCCGACGCCGGCATCGACGCCGTCGTCATCGCCTCGCCCACCGACACACACAGCGCGCTGATCCAGCGCGCGGCCGCCGCCGGCAAGCACATCTTTTGCGAGAAGCCTGTGGACCTGTCGGTGCCGCGCGCCATCGAATGCGCGGCGGCGGTTAATGCGGCCAACGTGGCCTGCATGATCGGCTTCCAGCGCCGCTTCGACCCCACCTTCGCCGAAGCGCAGGCGCGGCTGGCGCGCGGCGAGATCGGCGTGCCCGAGATGCTGGTCGTCACCAGCCGCGACCCCGGCGCGCCACCGGCCGAGTACCTGAAGGGCTCGGGCGGCATCTTCCGCGACATGCTGATCCACGACTTCGACATCTTTCGCTGGATCCTGTGCACCGACTTGGGTGAATTCGGTGGAGGCGGCGACGCCGCCGACACGCTGTACGCCACCGGCTCGGTGCTGGTGGACCCGGCCATTGCCGACGTGCCCGACATCGACTGCAGCGCGGTCACCATCCGCACCCGGAAAGGTCGCCTGGCCCAGATCAACACCAGCCGCCGCGCCGCCTACGGCTACGACCAGCGCTTCGAGGTGCTCGGCTCGCAGGGGCTTTTGCAGTGCGGCAACCACC
>JAABTC010000350.1 GCA_011390055.1 Burkholderiales bacterium
CACGCACGCCACACCCGCCAGCTGAGCATCAGGTCGGCAAGGCCGCACAGCGCGCAGATGACGACAGCCGTGGGCGCGCCGAGCCATCCGGCCAGCCCCCCGACAGCCAGGAAGCCGAGCGGCGCAATGCCGATGCACATCGTCAACAGCCCCATGGCTTCGAGACGCCGATGCGGCGGCGCGGACACGAAGACGAGCGTGGCCTGCATGGCCGCAAAGGCCGACTGCCCCATACCAACCACCAGCAGCGCGGCGCCCGTCATGAGCGGATGCATGCTCAAGGCGAAGACCGGCAGCGTCACGAGGAAGACGAGGACGCCGCCCACGTACAGGTACCCGTACTGTGCGCTGCGCGCCAGCGACATGAGCAGGATCGCACCCAGCAGCGCCCCCACACCGTCCATGCTCGCCAGCAGACCAATGCCTTGTGTACTGAGCCCCAGGCGCTCTTGCCCGATCACCGGCACCATGCTCAGCACCGGCCAGCCGAAGAGATTGAAGATGATCGTCACCCACAAGATCGCCGCGAGTTGCGGGGTGTCGCGCGCGACCTTCAATCCGCCGACGAGCATCGACACAATGGCGGGCGTCGGCCCGGACGGCGACATCGGCGGGTCGGACAGACTGCGCAGGGCGATCAACACGGGCACGTAAAGGAGCGCCGTGAACAGGAACACTGCCGGCAGCCCGCCAGTGGCGAGCAGCAGGCCGCCCAGGCTGGGGCCGGCCAGGCGGCAGCCATTGTTCGCTGCGGCGTCGAGCGCCATGGCCCGGCCCATGCGCAGCGGGCCGGCGACATCGCCAATCAGGGCTCGGCGCATCGGCATGTCTGCGGCCCAGGCGATGCCATTGATGAAGCTTGCGACGGCCAGGTGCCAGACCTCAAGCGCCCCGAGTGCGGACACGACCAGCAACCCGAGGGTCGTTGCAAGCAGCACTCCCTGAGTGACAAGCAAGCCGGTGCGGCGCGAGATGCGCGCGGCCACCGCGCCCAACAGCATGCCGAACAAGCCCATCGGCAGCATGCGCAGCATCGTCATGCTGGCGACCCAAAAAGCCGATTGGGTCTGCTGGTAGGTGAATACGGCGAAGACAAGCACCTCGAGCCAACGGATCAGCGAACCAAACAAACCAACCGTCCACAGGCGGCGGAACTGCGGATCGTGGAGGATCGGAAGCGTCGACGCGGGGGCAGGCTCGTGTGGAGCTCGGCGAAGTGATTCGTCGGGCACGGTCATTGGCTGTCGCGGAACTCGGCGTGTCCAGCGGGCCCTGCAGGGGCGGCACTGTCGCAGCTGGATTTCATGAGTGTCGCAAAGGGACGATCTCGTCGGGCGACGTTGCGCTTCACTCCTGGCAAAAGCTGGGTCGCCCGGCATCGCGGTTGGAAGCGTGCATTATGTTTTGGCGAGCGAGGCTGCCTCTTCTGCCACGCGTCGCCTTGCGGGCAGTCGCGCCGACAGCACCGCGTTTGCGCGGCGCGGCCCCTCGATGAGTCCGCATTTGGCCGCAGTTCCGTCCTCGAACCCTCCGGCGACAATGGCGTTTCATGAGCACCACTGCCGCGCGTGCCCGCAAACCTCACCTCGACACCCTGGCCATTACGCTGCTGGTGCTGTGTTGTGCCTTCTGGGGCTTTCAGCAGATCCTGATCAAGTTCGCGGTCGCCGAAATCCCGCCGCTGTGGCAGGCGGCGCTGCGCTTCTGGGGTGCCACCGCGCTGTTGTGGTTGTGGTGTCGGGCGCGCGGTGTACCGCTGTTCGACCGCGACGGCACGCTTCGGTCCGGCCTGTTGGCAGGGCTGTTGTTTGCTGGCGAGTTCGCGTGCATCTACATCGGGTTGATGCTCACCAGTGCGTCGCGGCTGACCGTGTTCCTGTACACCAGCCCGTTCGTCGTGGCCTTGCTGCTGCCGCGCCTGGTGCCGGGCGAGAAACTGCGGCGCATGCAATGGATCGGCCTGGCGATGGCCTTCGCAGCCGTGGCGCTGGCATTCAGCGAGGGCTTCTGGCAGAACTCACCAGTGGCCGGCCAGTGGCGCGGCGATGCGCTGGGCCTGGCCGCCGGCATCCTGTGGGGCCTGACCACGCTGACCATACGCGGTACCGTGCTGAGCGAAGCCAGCGCCGAGAAGACACTGTTCTATCAGGTCGCCGTGACCGCTGTGGTGGCACCTATCCTGTCGCTGGTCCTGGGTGAAACCTGGTCGTTGAACTATTCGGCGCTGGCCTGGAGCTCGCTGGGCTTGCAGACCGCCGTTGGCGCCTTTGCCACCTACTTGGCCTGGATGTGGATGCTGCGCCACTACCCCGCCACGCAGATGGCCACCTTCTCGTTTCTCACGCCGGTGTTCGCTCTGGTCTTCGGCGTGCTGCTGCTGAGTGAACCGCTGACCTTGCAGCTGGTGCTGGCGCTGGTGGGCGTGGTGGCCGGCATCATGCTGGTGAACCAGCCGCCGCGCGCCAGTGTGACCGTCACCGCGCTTTAGCCAGCACGATCGGCACCAGCTTTTCGCGCTGCTCAGCGACGGTCTCGGCGCGCTTTTCCAGGCGCGTCAATGCTTGCATCGCACCATCATGTCATTCGATCAAACCTCACGTCCAGTCTGGCGATTTGCTGGTTGTTGAGGAGGTCGGACCCGTCCCGGGAAGCCGACAGGTAAGGCGACCGATGAGTCAAAGTTCGCTCGGCACCGATTGCCCCATCGGGCGACCCGACGCGCGTTGCTGGGGTTCAACGGGAGTTATTGGTTCAGCACGTGGAGTGCCGAACTGAGCGACCGCCGTCATCGCTGCCGCCTTTGCGGCGGCGTGCCGCGTGGGGC
>JAABTC010000035.1 GCA_011390055.1 Burkholderiales bacterium
ATGATCCGCGCAGGCACGTTTCGCGAAGACCTCTACTACCGATTGAACCTGATCGAACTGCGCCTGCCGCCGCTGTCCGAACGCCCGGGCGACATCCTGCCGCTGGCCGAACATTTTCTCAGCGATGGCAAGACGCTCGGCGAAGCATCGCGCCAGGCGCTGTTGCGACATGGCTGGCCGGGCAATGTTCGCGAACTGAAGAACACCCTGCAGCGCGCCTGCCTGCTGTCGCCCGGCACCGTCATCGCGCCCGCCGACCTGGGTCTGGCCGCAGCCACGTCGACTGCGCCTGCAATGGCCGCCCCCGAAGTCGAACCCGATCGTGATGCGATCGAAGCTGCGCTTGGCCGTGCCGCCGGCGTCGTCTCGCAAGCCGCAAGCGAGCTTGGCCTCAGCCGCCAGGCGCTGTACCGGCGCATGGACCGACTCGGCATCTCGCGGCCCTGACCATGGCTGGCTCCGGTCGCAGTTTCTCGCTCGCCGCAAGGTTCTCGGCACTGGTCGGGTTGCTGGTGGCCGTATCGGTGGCGGTGACTTTGTTGTTGACCCACGGGTTCGAGGACAGCCCGATCCTGGTCGGCTGCCTGTCCTTGCTCATCTCGTTGCCGCTGGCGCTGTGGCTGGTACGAAGCGAGTTCAAGCCGATGCTGTCGCTGTTCCGTGCGCTCACCGGCACGGTCAGCAGCTATCGCGACGGCGATTTTTCCTTCGGCCTGCGCTGGCCCAAGAACGATGAACTCAGCGACCTGGTGGCCGCGCACAACGAATTGGGCGACGTGCTGCGCGAACAGCGCCTGGGCCTGGTGCAGCGCGAGCTGCTGCTCGACACCATGGTGCAGAACACGCCGGTGGCGATGCTGCTGGTCGCCGAGTCCGGGCCGATCGTGTACGCCAATCTCGCCGCGCGGCAGTTGCTCAACCAGGGCCGCAAGCTGGAAGGCCACAACCTCGCGTCGATCCTGAGCCAGGCTGCGGCGCCGCTGCGCGATGCCCTCGACCGCGGCGGTGACGGCTTGTTTTCGGTGGGCAGCGAAGACGAGGAAGAGATCTACCACCTCGCCCGGCGCAGCTTCCGCCTCAACGGGCGTGCGCACGAGTTGTTCTTGCTGCGCCAGATCACCGTGGAACTGCGCCGGCAGGAAGTGCAGACCTGGAAGAAAGTGATCCGCGTGATCAGCCACGAATTGAACAACTCGCTGGCGCCGGTCGCATCGCTGGCGCACTCGGGCGGCGAGTTGGTCAGGCGCGGCCAGTTCGAAAAACTGCCGGGCATCTTCGCCACCATCGAAGAACGCGCCCGCCACCTGGAGGGCTTCATCCGCGGCTACGCGCATTTCGCCAAACTGCCCATGCCACGCAGCGAAGCGATCGACTGGCCCGGATTCGTGGCGCGGCTGCACAGCCAGATTCCATTCGCGGTGGACGGCGACTTGCCCGAGGCCCGCGCGCACTTCGATATCGCGCAGATGGAACAAGCCTTGTTGAACCTGCTCAAGAATGCCCATGAATCGGGCTCCAGCGCCGACGACGTCAGCCTGCGCGTGCGCCAGCACGCCGGCCTGCTGCGCATCGAAGTGATGGACCGGGGCAGCGGCATGAGCGACGCGGTGTTGTCGAATGCGCTCGTGCCCTTCTATTCGACCAAGCGCAGCGGCACCGGCCTGGGCCTGGCCCTGGCCCGCGAGATCGCCGAAGCGCACGGCGGCCGGATCAGCCTGGGCAATCGCGAAGGCGGCGGCCTGTCGGTGGCGATGGTGCTGCCTTGCTGATCAGGGAACTGGACAAGAAGCGCTGGGGCGGCGGCGGCCTGCTGCTGTTGATCCTGCTCGCCATCCTGCTGGCCGCGCCCCTGCTTCGCCATGGCGCGGGTTCCCATCCGCTCAGCGCCAGCCTGCGCAGCGACTTGTGTCCGCTGCTGCCTGACCCGCCAGCGCCCTTGTCCCGGCCATCGGTCCGGGTCGCCGCGGTGAATTCAGGCGCGGCGAGCTGCCAGTTCCTCGATGCCGGCGGGCAGCCCGCTCTCACCGTCAGCCTCACCAGCACGCGCCAGGCATCGCTGCAGTCGCCGGTGCGGACTGACCGCTTCTACGAGGTGTGGGTGAAGGAAGTTGCCGCCAGCACCGGCAATCCGGTCAGCGAGCTGGCCGGTGACTGGGCCATGGGCAGCGCCTACCGCGATGGCGACAGGCAACTGGTGCTGGTGGAGGATGGCGGCGTCCTGTTGTACCTCGATACGCGGGTGCTCGATGCCGCCACGCTTGCCGGCTACGCGCGCGAGGTCGCCGGCGCTTTACGCAAGGCCGCGACCGAACGCGGGCCCCTGAAGACCGAGGCCGCGGGCGCAGCCCCGCCTCGATAGGCAAGCGCTATTTTTTCTTCGGCCGCCGCCAGGCCGGAATGCTGTGCTGCCGGCCACGCGCGATGGTGAGCTCGCCTTCGGGCGCATCGTGGGTGATCACCGAGCCGGCGCCGATCGTCGCTTCGCTGCCAATCGTCACCGGCGCCACCAACGCGGAATTGGAACCGATGAAGGCGCCGTCGCCGATCGTGGTGGTGGACTTGTTCACACCATCGTAGTTGCAGGTGATGGTGCCGGCGCCGATGTTCACGCGCGAGCCGATTTGGGCATCGCCCAGGTAACTGAGGTGGTTCGCCTTCGAGCCCTTGCCGAAGCGGGCCTTCTTGGTCTCGACGAAATTGCCGATGTGCACGCCGTCGCTGAGTTCAGTGCCCGGGCGCAGGCGCGCGTAGGGACCGATCGTGCACTCGATGCCAGAGACCGCGCCATCGATATCGCAATGCGCATGCACGGTGCTGCCGGCGCCGATCCGCGCATTCCTGATCCGGCAAAACGGGCCAATTCGCGTGCCCGCCCCGATTTCCACGTCGCCCTCGAGAATGACGTCGACGTCGATCTCGACATCCTCACCCACGCTCACCGTGCCGCGGATGTCGACACGCGCCGGATCGGCAAAGCGCACTCCCTGCAGGGCCAGCGCACGCGCCGCACGCAACTGGAACGCGCGCTCGAGCGTTGCCAGTTGCCAGGCATCATTGGCGCCTTCGGTTTCCACGGGATCGGCGACGCGAACCACGCTGGCGGCCTGTCCTTCAGCGGCGGCCATCGCGAAGATGTCGGTCAGGTAATACTCGCCTTGCGAATTGCCATTGCGCAGCCCGGCCAGCCAGCCACGCAAGCGCGACGCATCGGCGACAATGATGCCGGTGTTCACCAACCGGACCGCGGCTTGTTCGGCCGTCGCGTCCTTCTGTTCGACGATGGCAGCAACCCGGCCCTGCCCGTCCAACAGCAAGCGACCATAACCTTGCGGATCGGCGAGTTCCGCAGCGAGCACGCCGAGCACGCCCGTCGACTCCAGCAGGATTCGCAGGCTTTCGCTTCGAATCAAGGGCACGTCGCCATACAGGACCAGCACGCGCGAGTCGTCCGGAATGCCCCGCATGGCCTGCTGCACGGCGTGACCGGTACCCAGTTGGCTGGCCTGCTCGGCCCACTGAAGATCGCCCTGCGCGGCGAAGGCGGCTTGCACCTGGTCGCTGGCGTGGCCGTGCACGATGTGGATCGCGTCGGGGCCGAGCGCCCGCGCCGCATCCACCACATGACCAAGCATCGGTTTGCCGGCGATCGCCTGCAGCACCTTGGGCCGCTTCGATTTCATCCGCTTGCCCTCGCCCGCGGCGAGGATCACGACGTGCAGGGCTTGGCTCATGCTGGATTCTCCATGGCCATAGTATCGGCGGCGATGGCGGCGATAGCAAAACGCCGGCACGAGGCCGGCGTTCTGGAACCCTGGGAGCGGCTTCAGCCGCGATGCGGTTCGCGAAGAAGCATCGCGGCTGAAGCCGCTCCCACACGTACCACTTAGTGCTTGAGGTTCTTGCGCAGGCGTTCGAGCGCCTGCAGCTGCACCGTCGCCTCGAGCAGCTTGGCCTGGGCCTCGGCAACTTCCATCGCCTCGCCACGGTTGGCCAGTACGCGCTCGGCTTCTTCCTTGGCTTTCAATACCGCCAGCTCGTCGATGTTCTCGGCGCGGATGGCGGTGTCGGCCAGGATCGTAATGACCTGTGGCTGTACTTCCAGGATGCCGCCGGACACGACCATGTCGACCTTGTCGCCATTGGCCAGGGTCAGCACCAGCTTGCCCGGCTTGAGCCGCGTGATCAGCGGGGCGTGGCGCGGCGCGATGCCGAGCTCGCCCATCTCGCCGGTGGCAACGACCATCACCACGTCGCCGTGGAAGATTTCTTCCTCGGCGCTGACGATGTCGCAACGAATGGTGGTGGTCATCAGTTAGTCCTCAGGCCGCCAGCTTCTTGGCCTTCTCGAGCACGTCCTCGATGCCGCCGACCATGTAGAAGGCCTGCTCGGGGATATGGTCGCATTCGCCATCGCAGATCATCTTGAAGCCGCGGATGGTGTCCTTGAGCGTGACGTACTTGCCCGGCGAGCCGGTGAAGATTTCAGCCACGTGGAAGGGCTGCGAGAAGAAGCGCTCGATCTTGCGGGCGCGCGACACGGCCTGCTTGTCTTCTTCCGACAGTTCGTCCATGCCGAGGATCGCGATGATGTCCTTGAGTTCCTTGTACTTCTGCAAGGTCACCTGCACGCGGCGGGCGGTGTCGTAATGCTCGTGGCCGATCACGTTCGGGTCGAGCTGGCGCGAGGTCGAGTCGAGCGGATCCACGGCCGGGTAGATACCCAGGGACGCGATGTTGCGGCTCAGCACCACGGTCGCATCCAGATGGGCGAAGGTGGTGGCCGGCGACGGATCGGTCAAGTCATCGGCGGGCACGTACACGGCCTGGATCGAGGTGATCGAGCCGGTCTTGGTCGAGGTGATGCGTTCCTGCAGCACGCCCATTTCTTCAGCCAGCGTCGGCTGGTAACCCACGGCCGACGGCATGCGGCCGAGCAGCGCCGACACTTCGGTACCGGCCAGGGTATAGCGGTAGATGTTGTCGACGAAGAACAGCACGTCGCGGCCCTTGCCGCTGGCGTCTTTTTCGTCACGGAAGTACTCGGCCATGGTCAGGCCGGTCAGCGCGACGCGCAGGCGGTTGCCCGGCGGCTCGTTCATCTGGCCGTACACCATCGCCACTTTCGATTCTTTCTTGTCTTCGACGTTGATGACGCCCGATTCCATCATCTCGTGATAGAAGTCGTTGCCTTCGCGGGTACGCTCGCCGACGCCGGCGAACACCGATAGGCCGGAGTGGGCCTTGGCGATGTTGTTGATCAGCTCGAGCATGTTCACCGTCTTGCCAACGCCGGCGCCGCCGAACAGGCCGACCTTGCCGCCCTTGGCGAACGGGCACATCAGGTCGATCACCTTGATGCCGGTTTCCAGCAGTTCATTGGCCGAGCTCTGGTCTTCATAGGAAGGCGCCGGGCGATGGATTTCCCAGTGCTCCTTGGTTTCGATCGGGCCCGCTTCGTCGATCGGGCGACCGAGCACGTCCATGATGCGGCCGAGGGTTTCGACGCCGACCGGCACGGAGATGCCCTTGCCGGTGTTGTCGGCCATCAGGTTGCGCTTCAATCCGTCGGTGGTGCCCAGCGCGATGCAACGGACGACGCCGTCGCCGAGCTGCTGCTGCACCTCCAGCGTGATCTCGGTGCCGGTGACCTTCAACGCGTCATACACGCGCGGCACTGCGTCGCGTGCGAATTCCACGTCGACGACCGCGCCGATGATCTGCACAATCTTGCCCTGGCTCATGTTCTATCCTTTAAAAAATTCGTTGCGTAACTTCTATTCGTCAAACCGCCGCGGCGCCGCCGACGATCTCGGAGATTTCCTGGGTAATCGCGGCCTGCCGCGCCTTGTTGTAGATCAGCTGCAGCGTGTCGATCAGCTTGTTGGCATTGTCGGAAGCCGACTTCATGGCCACCATGCGCGCCGCGTGCTCGGACGCGATGTTTTCCAGCAGCGCCTGGTAGATCAGCGACTCGACGTAACGGGTCATCACGTGGTCGAGCACGACTTCCGGGCTCGGCTCGTAGATGTAGTCCCAGTCAAAGCGGGTCTGCAGCGATTCCGACGGCGGCAGCGGCAGCAGCTGGTCCATGCGCGGCTTCTGCGTCATGGTGTTGATGAAATCGTTGTAGCAAAGGAAGACGCGGTCCAGGGTGCCGACGCTGTAGCTGTCGAGCATGACCTTGCTGACGCCGATCAGCTGGTCGAGCCGCGGCTTTTCGCCGAGGTGGGTAACCGAACCGATCATCGAAACGTTGAGGCGCCGGAAGAAGGTCGCGGCCTTCTGGCCGATGCAGACCAGGTCGATCTCGCAACCCTTTTCCTGCCATTCGCGCATGTCCGCCAGGATCTTGCGGAACATCTGCGAGTTCAGTCCGCCAGCCAGGCCGCGGTCGCTGGAAACGATGATGTAGCCGACGCGCTTGATGGCCGCGTGTTCGGCCATGAACGGATGCGTGTATTCCGAGTTGGCCTTGGCGATGTGACCGATCAGCTGGGTCATCAGGCGCGCATAGGGGCGCGAGCCCTTCATGCGTTCCTGGGCCTTGCGGATCTTCGAGGCCGAGACCATTTCAAGCGCGCGCGTCACCTTGCGGGTGTTCTGCACCGACTTGATCTTGGTTTTGATTTCCCTGCCGCCTGCCATCTCGGTATCTCCTTACCAGCTACCGGTGGTCTTGAACTCGGAAACGAGCGTCTTGAACTGCGCTTCGATGTCCTTGTCCCAGGCGCCGGTGGCGACGATCTTCGACTGCAGCTCGCCATAGCTGTTGGCCATGTGCGCGTGCAGGCCTTCTTCGAACGCCAGGATCTTGTTCATCGGAATGTCGTCGACGTAGCCTTCGTTGGCCGCATAGATGGTCAGCGCCATCTGCGCGATCGACATCGGCGCGTACTGCTTCTGCTTCATCAGCTCGGTAACGCGCTGGCCGCGCTCGAGCTGCTTGCGGGTGGCTTCGTCGAGGTCGGAGGCGAACTGCGCGAACGCAGCGAGCTCGCGGTACTGCGCGAGCGCGATACGGATACCGCCCGACAGCTTCTTCATGATGGTCGTCTGGGCCGAACCACCGACGCGCGACACCGAGATACCGGCGTTCACGGCCGGGCGGATGCCGGCGTTGAACAAGTCGGTTTCCAGGAAGATCTGGCCATCGGTGATGGAGATGACGTTGGTCGGCACGAATGCCGAAACGTCACCGGCCTGGGTTTCGATGATCGGCAGCGCGGTGAGCGAGCCGGTCTTGCCGGTGACGGCGCCGTTGGTGAACTTTTCCACATACTCTTCGTTGACGCGCGCAGCGCGCTCGAGCAGGCGGGAGTGGAGATAGAACACGTCGCCCGGATACGCTTCGCGGCCCGGCGGGCGGCGCAGCAGCAGGGAGATCTGGCGGTAGGCCACGGCCTGCTTGGACAGATCGTCGTAGATGATCAGCGCGTCTTCGCCGCGGTCGCGGAAGTACTCGCCCATGGTGCAGCCCGAGTAGGCGCTGATGTACTGCATCGCGGCCGATTCCGAAGCGCTGGCGGCGACCACGATGGTGTGCGCCATTGCGTCGTTGTCCTGCAGCTTGCGCACGACGTTGGCGATGGTCGAAGCCTTCTGGCCGATCGCGACGTACACGCACTTAATGCCGCTGCCTTTCTGGTTGATGATGGTGTCGATGGCCATCGCCGACTTGCCGGTCTGGCGGTCGCCGATGATCAGCTCGCGCTGGCCGCGGCCGACCGGGATCATGGCGTCGACCGACTTGTAACCGGTCTGCACGGGCTGCGAGACCGACTTGCGCCAGATGACGCCCGGGGCAACCTTTTCGACGGGAGCAGTCAATGCGGCGTTGATCGGGCCCTTGCCGTCGATCGGCTCGCCGAGCGCGTTCACGACGCGACCGAGCAATTCCGGTCCGACCGGCACTTCGAGGATGCGGGCGGTGGTCTTGGCCACGTCGCCTTCGCGCAGGTGCTGGTAGTCACCGAGGACCACGGCGCCGACCGAGTCGCGCTCCAGGTTCAGTGCGAGCGCGAACGTGTTGTTCGGCAGTTCGATCATTTCGCCCTGCATCGCGTCGGCCAGGCCGTGGATGCGCACGATGCCGTCGGACACCGAGGTAACGGTGCCTTCATTGCGTGCTTCGGCGGTCAGCTTGACCTTTTCGATGCGGCTCTTGATGAGTTCGCTGATTTCCGACGGATTGAGCGTCTGCATGGTCTTGTCCTGGAAGTCGTCCGGATTGCGCCGGCGATTGGTTCAAAGAAGAAAAAGTTTCGAATCAGTTGGCCAGCGCCGCGCCGAGGCGCGCCAGCTTGGTACGGAGGGAGCCGTCGATGACCACGTCGCCCGCATCGATCACCGCGCCGCCGATCAGCGAGGCATCCACCGCCGTGCTGACTTCGACTTCGCGACCGAAGCGCTTGCGCAATGCATCGCGCAGCTTCGCCACTTCATCGGCTTCGAGCGGATTGGCCGAGGTGATCAGCGCCTTCACCACGTGCTCGTCGTCGGCGCGCTGCGCGTCGAACAAGCCCGAAATTTCCGGCAGGGCTTCCAGGCGGCGGCCTTCGGCCAACACCGAGATGAACTCGCGGAAGACCGGGTCGACGTCACCGGGCGGCAGCAACACATCGACCAGCGACTGCGCGTCGAGGCGCGGATCGCCGAGCACGGCGTGCACCGACGGCTCGGCAACCGCACGGGCGGCGAAGCCCAGCTGGTCCGACCACTGGGCGAGGCGGCCATGCTCGCGCGCGATTGCAAACGCGGCGCGGGCGTACGGGCGGGCGATGGTGAGGGTTTGGCTCATGGCGGGTGTCTTCTCGCTGCTCAGATTTCAGCGGCGAGTTCGTCCAGCAGCGCCTTGTGGGCGTTGCCGTCGATCTCGCGCATGATCAGCTTCTCGGCGCCGGCGACGGCCAGCGCGGACACTTGCTTGCGCAGGTCTTCGCGTGCCTTGGTCGCGGCGGAGGCGATTTCCGCCATCGCAGCAGCCTTCTGCCGATTGCCTTCCTCGATGGCCTCTTCCTTGGCCAGGTCGATGATCTGCGCACGACGAGTTTCGGCCTGGGTGATGATCTCCGACGCCTTGCCGCGCGCTTCGCGCAGCACGTCGTTGACCTTCTCCTCAGCCTGGGCGAGGTCCTTCTTGCTGCGGTCAGCAGCCGCCAGGCCTTCAGCGATTTTCTGCTGGCGCTCTTCGATGGCCGCCACCAGTGGCGGCCAGATGAACTTGACCGTGAACCAGATCAGGATCGCGAACGACAGCGCCTGACCCAACAAAGTCATGCCGATATCCATACCATCTTCCTCTTGCAAAGCTTGGTTTACCGCTGGGCGCACAGGCTGCGCGCCCCTGAGGCGTCTGCCCGCCGAAGCGGGCAACCACTAAAGGTGGATCAGCCGCCAGCGGCGACTTCGACCAGCTTCGACAGCAGCGGGTTGGCGATGGCGAAGTACATTGCCATGGCGAGGCCGATGATGAACGAGGCGTCGATCAGGCCGACCAGCAGGAACATGCGGCCCTGCAGCATCGGGATCAGTTCGGGCTGGCGGGCAGCGGCTTCGAGGAACTTCGAACCCATGATGCCGATGCCGATACAGGCACCGAGGGCGCCGAGGCCGATCATGAGGCCGATGCCGATGGCGGTGTTGGCCTGGATAAGCGCGATGAACTCGTTCATTTGAAACTCCTGTTAGTGAAATTTAAGGCGAAATGTTTGCTGCGAACGTGGATCGGTCTAGCGTGCCGCGAAATCAGTGGTGGTCGTGCGCCATCGAGATGTAGACCACGGTCAGCATCATGAAGATGAAGGCCTGCAGCAGGATGATCAGGATGTGGAAGATGCCCCAGAACGCGCCGAACAGGACGCCGGGCACGAAGGTGATCCACGAGATGAAGAGCCCCGCGATCAGCATGAAGACCAGCTCGCCGCCGTACATGTTGCCGAACAGTCGCATGGCCAGCGACACCGGCTTGGACAGGTATTCGACGAGGTTCAGCACGATGTTCGGGATGACCAGCGCGATCTTGCCCAGCGTGCCTTCGGCATGGAACGGCGCGGTGAGCAGTTCCATCGTCCAGCCACCAAAGCCCTTGGCCTTGATCGAGTAGAAAATGGTGAGGATGAACACGCCCAGCGACATGGCGAACGTCGTGTTGACGTCGGCGGTCGGCACGACGCGCAGGTAGGTGTGGTGAGCTACTTCCTTGCCCGCGAACACTTCAACCAGCCAGCCGGCTAGGTCGAGCGGCAGCAGGTCCATCGCATTCATGAAGAGGACCCACATGAAGATGGTCAATGCCAGCGGCGCGATGAAGCGACGGTCGCCATGGAACACGTCCTTGACCTGGCCGTCGACGAATTCCACGACCATCTCGACGAAGGCCTGGCCCTTGCCGGGAACGCCGGCCGTGGCGCGTCGCGCCATGATGCCGAACCACAGGCAGAAGATGAGCCCGACGCCGAGGGAGACCAGCCACGTGTCCCAATGGAAATTGCCGCCAAACACCGTCCCCGAATTGTGGGTGAGGTGGTGTTCGATGTATTCGGTCAAACCGCCCTGGCTCGATTCAGCGCTCACTAAACACCTATGCTTTTAATCCATGAGTTAGAAACGACGCCGCCATGGTCGCCACCAGTCCCGCCAGCAACGGCAGCGGCGGCAGATTCCAATGGGCAAGCGACAAGTACAACGCGCCAAGCACAACGAACCACTTCAAGAACAGGCCACTGACCAATCGCGCCAGCGCCATGCCCGCTGGATAAGCCGGCCCGAACATCGACCGCCATGCCAGCAACAAACTTCCCAGGGTCACTGCACCACCGCTGATTCCGGCGGCC
>JAABTC010000351.1 GCA_011390055.1 Burkholderiales bacterium
TCCTCATCGTCAGCAACGCGGGTGGCTCGCTCACGCCCCTGGGTGATCCGCCGTTGTTCCTGGGTTTCCTCAAAGGAGTCGAGTTCTTCTGGACGCTCAAGCACCTGCTGCCCGAGACGCTGTTTCTGGTGGGAATGCTGCTGGCGTTGTTCTTCCTGCTCGACACGTGGTACTACCGGCGCGAAGGCGTGTTGCCCGCCGACCCCACGCCCGACGATCCTCGCTTGGGCGTCGACGGCGCCGTCAACCTCCTGCCGCTGCTGGCCGTCGTCGGGCTCGTGCTGATGAGCGGCACGTGGAACCCCGGCATCGAGTTCTCGGTGATGGGCACGGTCGTCGGGTTGCAGCAGGTCGTTCGCGACGTCGCGTTGGTGGGCGTCACGCTGTTGTCGCTGGCGATCACACCCCAGGGTGTGCGAACGTCCAACCAGTTCTCGTGGTTGCCGATGACGGAAGTGGCGAAGCTCTTCGCCGGCATCTTCCTGACCATGATCCCGGTGCTGGCCATGCTGAAGGCTGGCGAATCAGGGGCCTTTGCCGCCGTGGCGCGCGCGGTGACCGGTGCGGATGGCCAGCCCGTCCCTTGGGCCTACTTCTGGCTGAGCGGGTTGCTCAGCTCGTTCCTGGACAACGCGCCGACGTACCTGGTGTTCTTCAACCTGGCAGGCGGCGATCCGCAGGCCCTCATGACCACGCTCGCCCCGACGCTCGCCGCCATCTCGGCCGGGTCGGTGTTCATGGGCGCGAACACCTACATTGGCAATGCACCCAATTTCATGGTGAAGGCCATCGCCGAGGAACGTGGCGTCCGGATGCCCAGCTTCTTCGGGTACATGGCGTGGTCGTGCACCATCCTGTTGCCGCTGTTCCTGCTCATGACATTCATCTGGTTCAAATGAAGGAACTCCCGTGACTCGCCATGCCATCCTCGTCGCCCGCCACATCTTTCCCGAAGTCAGCCAACGGCTCGCGCAGCACTTCGAGGTCGAAGCCAACAACGCACCGATCGAATGGGGCCGCGACGAGCTGATCCGCCGCCTGCAGGGCAAGGTGGGGGCCTTCATCTCGTCGACCGAGCCGATCGATGCCACGCTGCTGGCCGCCTGCCCGGACCTGCGCGTGCTCAGCAGCATGTCGGTCGGCTACAACAACGTCGACGTGGCCGCCTGCACCGCGCGCGGCGTCGTGTTCACCAACGCGCCCGACGTGCTCACCGAGACCACCGCCGACTTCGGCTTCGCCTTGATGATGGCCACCGCGCGGCGCATTGCCGAGAGCGAGCACTTCTTGCGCGCCGGGAAGTGGCAGCGCTGGGCCTACGACATGTTCGTCGGCGCCGATGTGCATGGCGCCACGCTCGGCATCCTCGGCATGGGCCGCATCGGGCAGGCCATCGCGCGGCGCGGCGCGCTCGGCTTCGGCATGCCGGTGATCTACCACAACCGCAGTCGGCTCGCGCCCGAGCTCGAGGCGCCGCTCGGCGCGCGCTGGGTGGCCAAGGACGAACTGCTGCGGCAGGCCGACCATCTGGTGATCGTGGTGCCGTACTCGGCCTCGAGCCACCACGCGATCGGCGCCGCCGAACTGGCGCTGATGAAGTCGAGCGCGACGCTGACCAACATCGCGCGCGGCGGCGTGGTCGACGATGCCGCGCTGGCCCGAGCGCTGGCCGATCGGCGCATTGCCGCAGCCGGCCTCGACGTGTTCGAGGGCGAGCCCGAGGTTCACCCCGCGCTGCTGCAGGTGCCCAACGTGGTGCTGACGCCGCACATCGCCAGCGCGACGATCGCCACGCGCATGAAGATGGCGATGCTTGCGACCGACAACCTGATTGCAGTGCTACAAGGGCGGCCGCCCCTGACGCCGGTCAATCCGCAGGTGTTGAAACCCGCCTAGCCGCCGAAACTGGAGACACCGCATGTTCCGCACCGCGATCGCCGGCAGCCTGCCCAAACCCGCCTGGCTGGCCGAGACCCAAAAACTCTGGCCGAAGTGGCGCAGCGAGGGTGCCGAACTCGCCGACGCCAAGCGTGACGCGACGCTGCTGTGGATCAAGGCGCAGGAGGATGCGGGCCTGGCCGTCATCGGTGACGGCGAGCAGTCGCGCCAGCATTTCGTGCACGGCTTTCTCGAGCGCGTTTCGGGCATCGACTTCGAGCACAAGGTCGAGATGGGCATCCGCGGCGACCGCTACAAGGCCATGGTGCCCCAGGTCACCGGCCCGCTCGCCCTGAAAGGCCGCGTGCACGAAACAGAGGCCCGGCTGCTGCGGGCGCACACCCAGCGCTTGACCAAGTTCACCTTGCCTGGGCCGATGACCATCGTCGACACCGTGGCCGACCGTTTTTACGGCGACCGCGTGAAGATGGCCTTCGCCTTTGCCGAGTTGCTCAACCAGGAGGCCAGGGCACTCGAAGCCGACGGCATCGACATCGTCCAGTTCGACGAGCCGGCCTTCAACGTGTTCCTGGACGAAGCGGCCGACTGGGGCGTGAAGGCGCTGGAACGTGCCGCGCAAGGGCTGCGCTGCAAGACGGCGGTGCACATCTGCTACGGCTACGGCATCGAGGCCAACAACCAGTGGAAGGCCACGCTGGGCGATCAGTGGCGCCAGTACGAGCGCATCTTTCCGGCGCTGGCGCAAAGCCGCATCGACCAGGTCAGCCTCGAATGCCTGCACTCGCACGTGCCGATCGAGATGATCGCGTTGCTGGCCGGCAAGGAGGTCATGGTCGGTGTGATCGACGTGGCCAGCAGCACCATCGAGACCCCCGAGGAAGTCGCCGACACCATCGGACGTGCGCTCCAGCACGTGCACCGTGACCGCTTGATCGCCTGCACCAACTGCGGCCTCGCGCCGATGGATCG
>JAABTC010000352.1 GCA_011390055.1 Burkholderiales bacterium
TCGCCACCATCGGCTTTCTGACCCTTTACCTGATGAGCTTCAATGCGCATGAAGACGGGCTGACCACGCTGCGTTATGTGTCCTTCCACGCGGTGTCGCTGGCGACCTCGCTCGGGTTGGCGACCTACGATTACACTTTGTGGCCGATGTTTGCGCAGATCTGGATCTTGTTTCTGGGCAGTTTCGCAGCGTGCTCGGGCTCCACCGGCGGCGGCATCAAGATGATGCGTGCGATCATCCTGTACAAGCAGGTGTATCGCGAGGTGCTGCGCTCCTTGCACCCGAGCGCGGTGCTGCCGATCAGGCTCGGCCGTCAGGCGGTCTCCGATGGCGTGCTGCATGGCGTGCTGGCGTTCAGCTTCATGTACATGGTGTGCCTGGTGGCGCTGACCCTCATTCTGTCAGCCACCGGACTCGATCTGATCACCGCGTTCTCGGCGGTGGTGGCCTGTGTCAACAATACCGGGCCCGGACTGGGCCTGGTCGGGCCGGCGGGCAATTACCAGGGCCTGAGCGACTTCCAGACCTGGGTGCTGAGCTTTGCGATGATTCTCGGCCGGCTCGAGATCTTCACCCTGCTGGTCGTGTTGACCCCGGCGTTTTGGCGCCGGTGAGCTGGAGCGCTACAGCACCAGCCGGTAACCCACGCCGGATTCGGTCAGGATGTGGACCGGAAAGCTGGGGTTCGCCTCCAGCTTGCGGCGCAGTCCGCCCATGTACACGCGCAGGTAATGGTTGTGCTCGACATGGTTCGGCCCCCACACCGTGGTCAGCAGCTGACGGTGGGTGAGCACGCGGCCGGGGTGGCTGATCAGGTGGGCGAGGAGCTTGAACTCGATCGGGGTCAGGTGCACCGGTTCGCCGTTACGGGTGACGCTGCGCCGGGCCAGATCGACTTCGATGGTGCCGAAACTGACCCGCGCAGGCCCTTCTGCCGGACGCAGCGCGCGGCGCAGCAGGGCGCGCACGCGGGCCTGAAGCTCGGCGATACCGAAGGGCTTGGTCAGGTAATCATCGGCGCCGGCATCGAGGGCGGCGACCTTGTCGTGCTCGTCGCTGCGCGCCGACAGCACCAGCACCGGAATGCCCGACCAGGTGCGCAGCGCGTCGAGCACGGTGAGACCGTCGGCGTCGGGCAGGCCGAGGTCGAGGATGAGCAGGTCGGGCTTGCGCGCGGCGACCTCGATCCGCGCCCGTGCCGCAGTGCCGGCCTCGACCACCGCGCAGCCGTCCGCGCTTAGTGCAGTGCTGACAAAGCGACGGATGCCGGGCTCGTCATCGACCACGACCACCACCGGGGCAGGGGCTTCGTTCACGACTCGTCCTCCGGTGCCTGCGGCGGCGGGGTGAGTGGCAACTGGAGACTGAAACGGGCGCCGCCCCCCGCAACGTTGGCGGCCTCGAAGCGTCCGCCATGGGCGTCGATGATCGCGCGCACGATCGCCAGCCCGAGGCCGTTGCCCGAGGGCTCGGCGTCGACGTGCGCAAGTCCGGGGCCGTTGTCGCTGACGCAGATCTCCAGGGTGTCTGCAGTTGCGTGCGCGCCGATGCGGATGTAGCCGCCGGGCGGCGTGTGGCGGGCGGCGTTCTCGATCAGGTTGCACAGTACGCGCTCCATCAGCACCGGGTCGAGTTCGACCAGGGGCAGGGTGGCGGGCAGGTCGATGTCCACCTGATGCCGGGTCAGCAGGCTGGCGCGCGCCTGCAGGGCGGCGCCGACCACTTCTTCGAGCGGCAGCCACGCCCGCCTCAAGGTGATCGCGCCCGACTGCAGACGGGCCAAATCGAGCAGGTCGCGCGCGAGGGCGTGCGTGCGCAGGGCCTCGGCGCGGATCGCCTCCGCGACCTCGGCCTGCGCTGGTGGCAGCGGCGGGCCGGCCAGCGGCAGCGACTCGGCGAGCCCCGCGAGGGCGGTCAGCGGCGTGCGCAGGTCGTGCGACAGAGTGGCGAGCAACGCGCTGCGCATGCGTTCGGCCTCGATCTCGATCCGGCTGCGCTCGGCCTGGGCAAGGTAATGCACGCGTTCGAGCGCAGTTGCGAACAGGGTGAGGTAGGTTTCGCGCAGCGAATCGGGCGAACTGATGGCCCCGGCTACAGACGATGAACCGGCAGTGCCGCTTGCGGGCGCAGGCGCAGCCAGGGTGGCGAGGGTACGGTTGCGGATGGATTCGATCTCCTCGGCATTGAGTGCTGCCGACAGTGCCTGGGCGGTGTGATAGAGCTGGCGTGCTTCCCGCTCACGTGCTTCGGCAACATCGCGCTGGCGGCGCAGGCGGGCACCCAGTTCGGCGGTGGTGAGCGCCACCGCGAGCAACACGGCGAAGGTCAACAGATACTGCAGGTCACTGACCGCGAAGGTCAAATGCGGATGGACGAAGAAAAAGTCGAACAGCGCCACCGACAGGAATGCGGCCAGCACCGCCGGACCGCGCCCGAGGCGGACGGCGGCGAACATCACCGCGAGCGGAAACAGCATGGCGATGTTGGCCAGGTCGAACTGGCCCAGCAGCGGTGCGCCGACCCCGGCGACCACGCCCACCGCGGCGGCGGCGAGCACGTAGTTGCGCCATTGCGGCCGGGGGGCGGAGGAGGCAGCGGAGGCGGGCGCGTTCATGGGTGAACTTTACCGCGCGCGGCGCTGTTCGGGTCCGGGGTGATCGTCCGGTGCGGGCGATGGGCGGAGCAGGAATGACCCGAGTGCCCGCGACCGCTTGTGCCGCGCGCGCTGGGCGAAGTGCACCGGCCTTGCGCGGTTACGCCGAACTGGCCACCATTCGGCCCTTGCCGTGACGACTTTCGTTGCGGATGGTGAGGGTGCAAGGCGGAATGGAATTCGATCTGTGGTGGCTGGCCTATCCGGTGCTG
>JAABTC010000353.1 GCA_011390055.1 Burkholderiales bacterium
GACAACGGCATCCGCCAGATGAGCAACAGCAAGCGCCCGCTGCTCAAGCCCGAAGACCTGAAGGGTCTGAAGATGCGCACGCCGCCCGACTCGGTGACGGTCGACATCATGCAGAGCCTTGGCGCCGAGGCACAACAGATCAAGTTCTCGGAGCTCTACGTGGCGCTGCAACAGGGCGTCGTCGACGGCCAGGAGAACCCGCTGGTGAACATCCAGGCCGGCAAGCTCTACGAGGTGCAGAAGTACATCTCCCTCACCGGCCACAAGTACGAGTTGACGCCATTCCTGATCGGCAAGCGCACGTGGGACAAGCTGGCCGATGCCGACAAGAAGATCGTCCAGGAAGCCGCCGCGGAAGCCACGGCGCTCCAGCGCAAGCTGGCGCAGGAGGCCGACGACAAATTGTTCGCCGAGCTCAAGGCCAAGGGCGTGCAGATCGACAAAGTGGACCAGGGCCCGTTCGAGAAGGCCACGGCGCCGGTCCTCGCGAAGTGGGAATCCGGTCCGATCGGCCCGTTCGTCAAGAAGGTCGTCGTCGCCGCACGCGCGAAGTGACGGCCTGACCCGGCACCCAATCCGCCACGTTCGCGACCCGCCAGGCTGCCACGGACGCGGCGGCGGGCCACCGAGGAGAGCCACGCATGGACACCGTCGTCGTCAAACGCAATGCGCTCGAGCGCGCCATCGTCGTCGTCTGCAGCGCCTTGCTGTGGCTGACGATGACGGTGATATTCGTCATCCTTGCGGCCAACACCGTGCTGCGCTACATCAGCGGCACCAGCCTGCAATGGGCCAACGAGGTGCCTGAGCTGCTGTTCCCGTGGCTGGTGATGGCAGGGGTGGTGCTCGCGGCCGAGAAGGGGGCGCACATCGCCACCGTCTTCCTGGTCGACTCGGTCGGGCCGGGCGCGCGGCGGATCATCGCCATCATCGCGTGGATCGCCGTGGCATCGCTATACGGTGTGCTGGTGCGTGCCACCTGGAACATGCTCGAGATCGTGCACGACGAGCGTTCGCCCATTTTGCAGGTGCCCGGTTCGGTGACGTATGCGTGCGTCATGGTCGGCATGCTGCTGTTGGCCGTGCTGGCGCTGCTGGCAGCATGGCGCGCCTGGCGCCGCGAGCGCGTCGAGCACGATATCTCTGAGCCGGGCGCACAAGCCGCACAAGGGTGAGCAAGCCATGAGCGCATTGATCCTCTTCGTGTTCCTGGGCGCGGCGTGCCTCGCGGTGCCGATTGCCCACGCGATTCTGCTGGCGGCGCTGGCCGCGGCAGTCAGCAACGACCGCGTCCCGATCGACCTGCTGGTGCAGCAGATGGTGGCGCAGGTGCAGAGCTTCCCGCTGATCGCGATCCCGTTTTTCATGTTGACCGGCGCGTTGATGATGGGCGGCAAGCTCGGCCAGGCCCTCGTCGGCATGCTGACGGCCTTGGTCGGGCGCTGGCACGGCGGGCCGGCGCAGGTCAGCGTGCTGTCGTCAACGATGTTCGGCGGCGTTTCTGGCTCGGCCGTGGCCGATGCGTCGGCCATCGGTGCGCTGCTGATGCCGTGGCACCGGCGCATAGGCTACCCGATGCCGTTTTCTGCAGCGGCGTTGGCATCGGCCGCCACGATCGACATCATCATCCCGCCATCGATCCCTTTGATCCTTTACGCCCTGAGCTCGAACGCGTCGATTGCCGCGCTGTTCTATGCCGGCATCCTGCCCGGGCTGCTGCTCTGCGGCGGCTTCATGACGGCCTGCTGGTGGGTGGGTAAGCGCGACAACCTGCCGCGCGAAACCGCCCCACACGATCGCGCGGCGTTCCGGCGCAACGTGATCTTCTCGCTGCCGGCGATCACGCTGCCGGTGCTGATCGTGGTGTTCCTGCGCTTCGGCATCGCCACGCCGACCGAAGTTGCCGTGCTTTCGACACTGTTCGCGGGCGCGGCATCGGCGCTGCTGTACCGCGACCTGTCGCTCAAACGCTTGCACCACGCGATCATCGAGGCCGGCCTGGCCACCGGCGTCGTGCTGCTGGTGATCATGGCGTCGGCGGCGATCGGCTGGCTGCTAACCTTCGACGGCTTGCCGCAAATGATCGCGCAGTGGGTGCAGCAGAACGTGACGACGAAGTGGCTCGTGATCCTGTTGATGAACGCGATGATGCTGTTCATCGGCATGTTCATCGACCTGCCGGCCGCGATTCTGCTGCTGACGCCGGTGTTCCTGCCGCTGGCGCACACGATTGGCATGGACCCGGTGCAACTCGGGATCATGATGGTCGTCAACCTCGCCGTCGGCCTGTACACACCGCCGGTGGGCACGACGCTGTTCATCACCAGCGCGCTGGCGAGGGTGAAGGTGGGCCAGACGGTGCGCGCGATGGGCCCGTTCTACCTGGTCGCCCTCACTGTGCTGGCCATCGTGTCGTACTGGCCGGCGAGCATCCTGCGCTGATCCGGCCGCCTGCTTCCCAAAGGACATACGCAATGACCATACCTATATCGGCGCTGGCCGAACTGGCCCGCAGTGCCTATCGCATCCGTCGCTATGCCCTGCGCATGGGCGAGGTCCAGGGCCAGGGCTACATCGGCCAGGCGCTGGGCTGGGCCGACGTGCTGGCCGTGGCCTATTGCCACGCGATGACGCTTCGCCCCGACAATCCGCAATGGGACGGCCGCGACCGGTTCCTGCTGTCGCACGGCCATTACGCCATCGCGCACTACGCCGCGTTGATAGAAGCCGGCGTCATTCCCGAGAACGAGCTCGAAACCTACGGCAGCGACGACAGCCGCCTGCCGATGTCCGGCATGGCCACGTACACGTCGGGGATGGAGATCTCCGGCGGCTCGCTGGGCCAGGGCCTGG
>JAABTC010000354.1 GCA_011390055.1 Burkholderiales bacterium
CCGCCGGTTGACCCTGAAGGCGAACGCGATGGGACTGTCGTCGAGGTTGTTTCTTCTCTCCGCTGACGATACGCTGCACGGTGAGCGGCTTGCCGTCCCCCGTGATGGGACGGCGTCAAGTCGACGACGCGCCGGCCAGCCAGCCTGTGGCGATCAGGCAGCAGGTTTCTGCCAGCGGTGCGGCAGCAGCTCTTCGATGCGGCTGTTCGGGTGGCTGGGAAGCCGCTCAAGCACGTCGCGCAGGTAAGCCCATGGGTCGTGTCCGTTGAGCTTGGCCGACTGCACCAGGCTCATGACGACCGCCGCTCGCTGGCCGGCCGATTCGCTGCCGCAGAACAGCCATGCCTTCCTGCCCATCGCCCAGGGTTTGATCTGCCGCTCGATGAAGTTGTTGTCGATCGGCACGGCCCCGTCTTCGAGGTGCCGCGTCAGCGCGGTCCAACTGTTCAGGCTGTAGTCGATCGCCGCGGCGATGGAGCCGCCATCCGGCACGCGGCCACGTTCAAGCTTCAGCCAGACGTGCAACTCCTTCCACAGCGGCCGCGTGAGCTGCTGCCTGGCCGCCAGGCGCTGCTGCGCGTCCATTGCCTCGAACTGGCCTTCGACGTGGTAGATCCAAGCGATGCGCTTGATGGCCTCCTTGGCCACCTCGCTGGTGCCGAGCAGTTCGTCGAACTTGCGTCGGGCATGCGCAGCGCAATGTGCGGCGATGCGCTGCGGGTACACGCGTTTGTCGAGTACGGCGTCGTACCCGGCGTACTGGTCGCACACCAGCGTGCCGCGCCACGGCGGCTGATCCTGCATCGTTGAGCCCGGCGGACCTTGCGCTGCGCCCAGGAAGGCCACTGGGTACTGCGACCCTCGACCCAGACAGAACTCGTAGATCACGCCGGCTTGAGCATCGAGTTCGCCCCGCGCGTAGGCCCAGATGTAGGCCCGCTTGGTTTTGCCCGCGCCGGGGTCCAGCATCGCCACCGGCGTCTCGTCGGCATGCAGCACCGGGCAGCTCAGCACGTAGCGCTTGTGCGCCTCGAACAGCGGGACCATCGCTGCACCGGCGTTGCCCGCAGTGCGCGCCAGTGTCGAGCGCGGCGTGTGCACGCCCGACCGAGCGTTGATGATCTCCTGGCGGTAGTACGGCAGATGGTCGACGAAGCGGCTGATCAGCGTGTGCGCCACCAGTCCGCTGGCGGCGATGCCGCCGTCGATGATTTGCGGATCGGCCGGCTCCTGCACCAGTCGCTCGATGCCTTGACGCTGGCAGCAGCGGCAGGTCCACTTGCCGTAGATGTGCCGGTGCACGAAGAACTCGGCCGGCACGATGTCCAAGCGTTCGCTGATGTCCTCGCCTACACGCGTCATCGGCTGGCCGCAGTCCGCTGTCGTGCAGCTCGTGTCCTCGGGCTCGTGGTGGTGCTCGACGCGACGCAGATGATCGGGCAGCGCCTGGCGGCGCGGGCGACGAGCCGGGGCCTTTGGCTTGGCAGGTGTGTTGGGCAACGCGGCCTGCAGCGCGGCGAGTTGCGCCTCCAGGTCGGCCTCGTCCTCCAGCAGCGTGTCCTGGAACATCTGCCGCTGCTCGGCCGTCATCGCTTCGCTCTTGGCGCCGAACTTCCAGCGCTTCAGCCGTGCCAGCTCGAAGGTGATCTTCTCGATCTTCGCGTCGCGCCAGGCGATGTCGCGGTCCTTGCGTTGGAGCAGCTTTTGCTGGACCTCAAGGTCTCGTGCCTGCTGCTCGATGTGCCCGAGCATCTGCGTGGCCAGCGCCGAGACGGCCTCTTGCGACAGACCCTGCAGGTCCTGAGGCTTGAGGTCACGCATGCTGAGCATGCGTTGCATCTTGCCAAGGCTCGCGACCTCACGCCATTGGCGGATGTCCTGTCAACTCAATGGCTCACGTCATGAGCCTGCTAACGCGTCGCTCACATTCGCGTGATCACGCTCATCTCGGGCAGTCGCTGCCAGGGCAGGCCCACGATCAAGGCATCGAACTGGCTCTGCGTCAACGACAGCGGCGTTGTCGTTGCCTCGCGCGGCCACGCGAAGCGCCCGGCGTTCAGACGCCGCGCGGCGCACCACACGCCGAACCCGTCGTGAACCAGCAGCTTGATGCGCGTGGCGCGCGCGTTCGCAAACAGATAGCCGTGATGAGCCCGGGCAGCGCCGGTGGTTTGCACGACGCAACTCATCAGCCGCTCGGCGCCGGCGCGCATGTCCATCGGTGCGGTGCACAGCCAGAGTTGGTCGATGCGGATCACTTCAGAAGGCCCGAGGACAACTCGCTCAGCCAGGCCCGGCAGTCCTCGGCCGCAGCGGTCGGCCAGCGCACGTTGAGGTGCAGCGGACCGCGGCGAAGTTCGATCTGGATCGACGACCGGTCGATCGGCGCGGTGACCATCGGTGGGGCCGCCGCGCGCGTGGCAGCCTTGGCAGTGGCAGGCATCTCGATGGCGACGAACTCAGGCGTAGTGCCCAGCAGCGGCGGAATGCTTGCCCCCGTCGCGGTTGCCATGCCGGTGCCAGCCAGCCTGGCACCGCGACCGGAGCGCCATTTGCGCACGAGATTGGCGTTCAGGCCGTGCGCGAGAGCAACCCCAGAGATCGACGCGCCCGGCTCATCGCAGGCGGCCAGAACCTTGGCCTTGAGTTCATCACTGTGGCGGCGCCGAAGACCAGAATTGGGATGCATAGGTGTCCACCTGCGAAATAGGTGGACACCATCCTCACGCTCCTATCGCCGGTAGGCAAGGTGGGACGCCGGGCCGCTCACGGCGAATCGGGCCAGACAAGACTCTCACGACAGCGCACGACAGCGCCGCGCGAATCCCCGCATGCGTGCTGAAATCGGGGGAT
>JAABTC010000355.1 GCA_011390055.1 Burkholderiales bacterium
CGGCCTTGGCCGCCATCGTGCCGAAGGTGACGATCTGGCTCACTGCGTCGCGGCCGTACTTGGCCTTCACGTAATCGATCACGCGCTCGCGGTTGGCCTGGCAGAAGTCGATGTCGAAGTCGGGCATCGACACACGCTCGGGGTTCAGGAAGCGCTCGAACAGCAGGTTGTAGGCCAGCGGGTCGAGGTCGGTGATCGACAGCGAGTACGCCACCAGCGAGCCCGCACCCGAGCCGCGCCCCGGGCCGACCGGGCAGCCGTTGGCCTTGGCCCAGTTGATGAAATCCGCGACGATCAGGAAGTAGCCGGGGAAGCCCATCTTGACGATGGTCACGATCTCGAACTCGAGCCGTTCGGCATAGCGCGGGCGCTGGCGCTCGCGCTCGGCAGCGTCGGGGTACAGCCGGGCCAGGCGCTGGTCCAGTCCGGCATACGATGCCTCGCGGAAGTGGGCCTCGATCGGCGTGGCCACCCCGTCGACCACCGGCGTCGGAAAGTCGGGCAGGCGCGGCTTGCCGAGCGTGAGCTGCAGGTTGCAGCGCTGGGCCACCGCGACGGTGTTGGCGATGGCCTGCGGCAGGTCGGCGAACAGCGCGGCCATCTCGGCCTGGCTCTTGAAGTACTGCTCGCGCGAAAAGCGCTTGACCCGTTTCGGGTTGGCCAGCGTCTCGCCTTCGGCCACGCACACCCGCGCTTCATGCGCCTCGAAGTCGTCGGCCTGCGCGAACTGCACCGGGTGCGTGGCCACCACCGGCAGGTGCAGACGCGCTGCCAACGGCACCGCAGCACCGACATGCGCCGCGTTGCTGCGCAAGCCGGCGCGCTGCACCTCGATGAAAAAGCGCTGCGGGAAAATCGACGCCAGCCGCAGCGCGAGTTGCTCGGCCCGCGCTTCGTCGCCGGCCAGCAGCGCCTGGCCGACCGCGCCGCCATCGGCACCCGACAGCGCCAGCAAGCCGCCGCCCAGCTCCTCGAGCCAGGCCCACTTGACGAAGGCCTGTGCACGCTGGGTGTTGAGCGTCCAGGCGCGTGCCAGCAGCTCGCAAAGGTGCAGGTAGCCCGCATCGTTCTGCACCAGCAGCAGCAGCCGGCTGCCCAATTTGTCGGCGGTCTGCGTGGCGGGTGTTTCAGGCTCCAGCCAGACATCGCAGCCGATCACCGGTTTGATGCCAGCAGCGCGGCAGGACGTGTAGAACTTGACGGCGCCGAACAGGTTGCCGAGATCGGTGATCGCGCAGGCCACCTGGCCGTCGGCGCGAGCCGCCGCCACCGCCTCCGCAATGCGCAACGTGCCATCGACGACCGAAAACTCGCTGTGCGTGCGCAGATGGACAAAGGACATGGCCGGGATTGTAGAGACGCCCCCGCCCCGACCGGCCTCGTAAAATCGCAGCGATGGCCGCTCGCTTCCTGAACCTCAGCGCCTACGCCTTCGTGCCGCTCGAGCGACTGCAGGCGCGCCGCGACGCCATCGAAGCCAGTGCCCGAGCCTGCGGCGTCAAGGGCACCGTGCTGCTGGCCGAAGAAGGCCTCAACCTGTTTGTCGCCGGCCCCGAAGCGGGCGTGCGCGACTGGATGGCGCAACTGCGGGCCGACCCCGCACTGGCCGCGCTCGACGTCAAGGAAAGCTGGAGCGACGCATGCCCGTTCCGCCATCTGCGCGTCAAGGTCAAGCGCGAGATCATCCGCATGAACCAGCCGCAGGTGCAGCCTGCCGAAGGCCGCGCGCCCGCGATCGACGCGGCGACGCTCGCACGCTGGCTCGACGCCGGCCACGACGACAGCGGCCGCGGTGTGGTGCTGCTCGACACGCGCAACGGCTTCGAGGTCGACGCAGGTGCGTTCGCAGGCGCCGTCGACTGGCGGCTCGACAAGTTCAGCGACTTCCCGGCCGCGCTGCAAGCACACCGGGACGAGCTCGCCGGGCGCAGCGTCGTGACCTACTGCACCGGTGGCATCCGCTGCGAAAAGGCCGCGCTGGTGCTGCGGGCGGCCGGGATCGAGCATGTCTGGCAGCTCGATGGCGGCGTGCTGCGCTACTTCGAAAGCCTGCCCGACGCGCCCCACTGGCGTGGGCGTTGCTTCGTCTTCGATGACCGTGAGAGCCTGGCACCCGACCTGAGCCCCGCACCCCTGCAGGAGAGTGCAAGTCCGCACGTAACCCTTGCACGCGCGTGACGCTCTGCGTCACAACACGGCGCGGGCGCTTGCAGTTGCGTACAAGTGCATGGCCACGTGTCAATGCGCGTGCCTGCAAACCCTGTTTCTTCGGCGACAGCGTGTAAGCCCAACGCCAACTGCGCAGTAGTGCACGCCGAAAGCGCAGGGCCCGCGCTGAAGATGCGCCCGCCACACGACGCCGACCCCCGGCGGAGGTGGCAGGAGCCCGACGGCCATGCCTTTGTCACCGACCGCCTGCGCGACCGCGAAGCGCTGACATGCAGCTCGCCGCTCGCGTTCCCGACGCCACCCACCTGCATCGCAGCGCACCCGCCGCAGCGTCGCGCCGCCCGGCAGCCGGCTGGCTGCAGCGCGAAGAGGCGGTCATGGGCACCGCCATCCGGGTCGAGCTGTGGGCCGATGACGCACTGACCGGCCAGGCCGCGATCGAAGCGGTGATGGCCGAGATGCACCGGATCGACCGGGCGATGAGCCCGCACAAGGCCGACTCCGAACTTTCCCGCATCAACCGCCTGGCAGCCAGCGAGCCGGTGCGCCTGTCGAGCGAAATGTTCGCCTTGCTCGAATCGGCGTTGTCTTTCTCGGCCCTCAGCGGCGGCGCGTTCGACATCAGCTACGCCAGCGTCGGCCACCTTTACGACTACCGCGCCGGCATTGCGCCCTCGGCCGAG
>JAABTC010000356.1 GCA_011390055.1 Burkholderiales bacterium
TCGAGTTCGGCCTGATCCGCACGCCGCAGGGCTTGCGCATCTACGGCTCGGGCATCGTCAGGTCCAGCGGCGAAAGCGTGCATTGCCTGGAATCGAAAGCGCCCAACCGCATCGGCTTCGACCTGCTGCGGGTCATGCGCACGCGCTATCGCATCGACACCTTCCAGAAGACCTATTTCGTGATCGACAGCTTCGACCAGTTGTTCGATGCGACCGGGCCGGATTTCCGTCCGTATTACCAACAGCTGTCGCAACAGCCGACGATTCCCGCGGGCCAGATCGAGCCGGGCGATACCGTCTACCAGGTCGGCAGCGGCGAAGGCTGGCTGCAGGACGGCGATATCTAGTTGCCTGACGTCACCTGACCACTTGCACCGGCATGCCGGCCGGCGGTCGAGGCCCGAGTCACGGCGCCGGCGTCGCGTGTCCCGCCCAGGTATTTGCGGCCGAGCCAGACCCGCGCCAGGCCGGCAACAACGAGTGGACCGAGCCACGCGATGTTCTGCATCGCTGGCCCTGCCAGCGACGGAACCAGGCGCGGCAAGCCAATCTGCAGGAAGGCGATATGTGTCGCAACGCCGCAGCCGAGCATCGCGCCCAGGTGCTGTTCCATCCACCAGCGCGGATGCGAGGGACCGGCCTTGGCCAGGCGCAGCATGCCGCGCCCGCCCAGCAGGCCGACCATCGAGAAGCCGATGAAGATCGGTGAGGTGGTGGCGATGCCCAGGCCCAGCACCGCCAGACCGGCCGCGATATTCGCCCACGCCAGCAGGCGGAAACGATTGTCGGCGTAACGCGCGAAATCGCGCTTGTAGCGGGTCGCGTACCAGCCCTGCCACAGGGCGGTCGCCGTGATCAGCAGCAGATAGAACAGGAACGCGCCGAACGATGCGCTGAAGTGCATGAAGGCATTGATGCTGAGCGGGACCGCCGGAAGCAGCAAGCCGATCATCACCGCGACATAGACCTTGCCGGCCAGTTTGTGCGGCCCGCTGCCCTTCTTCGCCAGCGCGGCGACCCAGTAGGTGAGCAGCGCGGCGGCGCCAAGGCTCGAGTGCATGAGGACGGTCATCGAATAGGCGGACATGGTGTTCTCCGTTTGTGCGAAGCCACTTTGCCGCCCCCGCCGCCGGCGATCAGGTGCCGGTGGTCATCGCTTCGAGGTGCCGGAAGTCACTTTGTGCCGTCAACGTCTTGAGCCGGGCGGCGCATCGGCCCAAGCTGCGTGCATGTGGACCCGACTGCGCCCCCTGCTCGAACCCCTGAACCTGGCCGCCTATATCGCGTGGCTGGCGATTGGCAGTGAAATGCTGTTCAACATGCCGCGAGGCACGGGAATGATCGACGCGCCCGCGTTGTGGCCGACGGTGATCGCCGCGCATGTCGCCTTCATGGCCTTGTTCATGCTGCGCTCGGTGCTGCGCATGGACGGCAACCGCGGCATCGGCATGGTGGTCGCGCAGCTGCTGCTGGCGCTGGGCATCATCGCGCTGGCGCGCTACGGGTCGACCAGCGTGCTGTTGATCATCGTGATGGCGCAGCTGGCGCAGATGCTGTCGCCGAAGCGACTGGTGCTGGTGTTCGTCGCAGTGAACCTCGTCGTGTACCTCGTCTACCGGGAATTGTGGCTGTCGTCCTCACCCTTGTTCACGACGCTGATTGGCACCAGCTTCCAGTTGTTCGCCATCCTCACCGCCTGGTACGCGCACACGGCGCAGCGCTCGCGCGACGTGCTGGCCGAAGTCAACGCCGACCTGCTGGCGACGCGATCGCTGCTGGCGGAAAGTGCGCGCGATTCAGAACGCCTGCGCATCTCGCGCGAACTGCACGACGTGGCCGGGCACAAGCTGACCGCTCTGAAATTGAACCTGGGCGCACTGCAACGGCAGCCGGCGCTGGCGGGCAATGCGCAAGTGGATTTATGCGCGAAGCTCGCCGACGAATTGCTCGGTGACATCCGCGCCGTGGTCCAGCAGATGCGCCTGCACGACGGCGTGCAGTTGCGCGAGCTCATTGAACGCCTGGCAGCGCCGTTCCCCAAGCCGCGCCTGCGCCTGGACATGGAGTCGGGCCTGCGCGTCGCCTCCTTCGAACAAGCCGAAGCGGTACTGCGCACGGTGCAGGAAGCGCTGACCAATTCGGCACGGCACGGCGGTGCGGAAAACCTGTGGCTGACCGTGCGCCGCAAGGACGGCCAGTTACGACTGGACCTGCACGACGACGGCCGCGGCGGCGGCGAACTGCGTTTCGGCAACGGCCTGACCGGCATGCGCGAGCGCCTGGAAGCGATTGGTGGCGGAGTGACCGCGGCGCGCGGCGAGTCCGGTGGCGTGCACCTCGAGGCCTGGTTGCCGGAGGCGGCATGAACCCGGCCATCGCGCCCCTGCGACTGGCGCTGGCCGACGACCAGGCCCTGGTACGCAGCGGCCTGGCCGCGTTGCTGGGCGGCTTCAGCCAGTTGCACGTGGTGGCGCAGGCCGGCGATGGCGGCGCCTTGCTGGCCGCGATCGAGGCCGAGCCGGTGGACGTGATCCTGTCCGACATCCGCATGCCCGGCCTCGACGGTTTCGGTTTGCTGGAGGCATTGCGCGCGGCCGGCAACCCCACCCCGGTGATCCTGCTGACCACCTTCGACGAACCCGACCTGACCCTGCGCGCCGCCGAAGCCGGCGCGCGCGGCTTCCTGCTGAAGGACGCGTCCCCGGAAGACCTGCTGGACGCGGTGACCCGAGTGGCCGCAGGCGAAACACTGCTGGCCCCGGTCTCGACCGACCTGGTGCGCGCACGCTACGCCTATCGCGACACCAGCGAGCCCACCGACACCTTCAGCGAACGCGAAGTAGCAATCCT
>JAABTC010000357.1 GCA_011390055.1 Burkholderiales bacterium
CGGCCGATCGGTGGTTTCAGCGGGATGTCGGGGTCGGTGTTGCGGGCGACGAGGTAGAACTCGAGCTCGGGCGCCACCACCGGGTCCCAGCCCTCGGCGGCGTACAAGTCGCAGACGCGGCGCAACACCGAGCGCGGCGCGAACGGCACCAGGTTGCCGTCCTTGTCGAAGCAGTCGTGGATCACCTGCGCCGTCGGGTCGGCGGCCCACGGCACGATGCGCACCGTGCTCGGGTCGGGCATCAGGTGCATGTCGCGGTCGTTCGGGCTGATCACGTCGTAGTAAGGCCCTTCCTCGGGGAACTCGCCGGTGACGCCCATCGCGACCACCGCCTCGGGCAGCCGCATGCCGCGATCCTCGGTGAATTTTTCGCGCGGCAGGATCTTGCCGCGTGCGACGCCGGTGAGGTCGGGCACGAGGCATTCGATCTCGGTGACGCGACGCTCGTTGAGCCAGTTCTCGAGTTCGCTGAAGGTGAAGTTCTCTCGTACGACCATGGGTCAGCTCCGGGGGAATGTTGGGGTTCGGTGATCACGGTGCGCGCGGCAGGCATCGCCGAAAGCGCGCAGGATCTGCATCGACACCGGATTGTCCTGGGCCAGCCATTCGGGGTGCCACTGCACACACAGGTTGAAGGCGGGCGCCACAGGATGGGAAAAGGCTTCGATCACGCCGTCGGGAGCGCGTGCCTCGACGCGCAGGCCATCGGCCAGCCGATGGACGGCCTGCCCGTGCAGCGAGTTGACCTCGAAGACTTCGCGATCGAGCACGCGCGCGAGCACACCGCCAGGCTCAACCTGGACCGGGTGCGACGCTGCGTACTGCACTTCGGCCGGTTGACGGTCGTCGGCGCGGTGGTCGTCGAAGCCGGGCACTTGCTGCACGGCCTGGTGCAGGCTGCCGCCGAGCGCCACGTTGGCTTCCTGCGCGCCGCGGCAGATGGCCAGCAGCGGCACGCCGTGCGCCAGCGTCTTCGGGATCAAGGGCAGGGTCCAGGCGTCGCGCTCCACGTCCAGCGGCAGTGCGGGGTCGTGCACGCCTTCGTCGAAGTGGCGCGGGTGCACGTTTGACGGTGAGCCGGTCAGCAGCACGCCGTCGGCGAGGTCGAGCAAGGCATCGAGTTCGTCAAGCGCGGCCGTGGGCACCACCAGAGGCAGGCAGTCGGCCAGGCGGACCGCGTCGACGTACTTCTTGCCGGCAATGTGGAACGGATGGTGGCCCAGCATGCGGTTGCACGCCGGCACGAGCACGATGGGCCGGGCGGTGCGAGCGACGCCTCGGCCGTGGCCCGCGTTCACGCGCAACGCTTGATCGCGGCGGCCAGCGTGCCGACCAGGCGGTCGATCTGGGGCTTCTCGACGATCAGCGGCGGGGACAGCGCAACGATGTCGCCGGTGGTGCGCACGAGAACCCCCTGATCCCAGCAATCGAGGAAGACGTTGAACGCGCGCTTGGCCGGCTCGCCGGGCAGGGGTGCGAGCTCGACGCCGCCGACCAGGCCGATGTTGCGGATGTCGATCACGTTCGGCAGACCCTTGAGCGAATGCAGCGCATCGGCGAAGTAGCCCTGCAGTTGCGCCGCGCGGGTCAGCAGGCCCTCGTCGGCGTACGTCTCGAGCGTGGCCAGTGCCGCGGCACAGGCCAGCGGGTGCGCCGAGTAGGTGTAGCCGTGGAAGAACTCGATCAGGTGCTCGGGCCCGTTCATGAAGGCGTCGTGGATCTTGGCGCTCGCGAACACCGCGCCCATCGGCACGCAGCCGTTGGTGATGCCCTTGGCGACGCACATCAGGTCGGGCGTGACACCAAAGGTCTGCGCCGCGAACGGCTGGCCGGTGCGGCCGAAACCGGTGATGACCTCGTCGAAGATCAGCAGGATGCCGTGCTTGTCGCAGATCGCGCGCAGGCGCTCCAGGTAGCCCTTGGGCGGCAACAGCACGCCGGTGGAACCGGCCACCGGCTCGACGATCACCGCAGCGATCGTCGAAGCATCGTGCAGCGTCACCAGGCGCTCGAGGTCGTCGGCCAGCTCGGCCCCGTGCTCGGGCTGCCCGACGGAGAACGCATTGCGCGCCAGGTCGTGGGTGTGGCGGATGTGGTCCACGCCAGCCAGCAGCGTGCCGAACATCTTGCGGTTGCTGACGATGCCACCGACCGAGATGCCGCCGAAGTTGACGCCGTGGTAGCCACGCTCGCGGCCGATCAGCCGGGTGCGTGCGCCGTCACCGCGCACCCGGTGGTAGGCGATGGCCATCTTGAGGGCGGTCTCGACCGACTCGGATCCCGAGTTGGTGTAGAACACCTTCGACAGACCCGCCGGCGTGATCTCGACCAGCTTTTCCGCCAGCTCGAACGCCTTGGGATGCGCCATCTGGAACGGCGGCGCGAAGTCCATCTCGGCCGCCTGCTCGGCAATCGCCTGGACGATTTTGGGCCGAGCATGGCCGGCGTTGACGCACCACAGCCCGGCCACGCCGTCGAGGATCTCGCGGCCCTCGGGCGTCCAGTAGTGCATGCCACTGGACTTGGCCAGCAGCCTCGGCGATTGCTTGAACTGCCGGTTCGCGGTGAACGGCATCCAGTACGCATCCATCTTCGTGGCCATGATTCGCTCCTTCGACAAGGCGCCAGTGTAGGCAAGCCCGGACGCAGTGGGGTTGCGCACCGTTACGCCGGCCCGACGTCGAAGTGCAGAGGGATGCCGTCGCACACGCCTTCCCAGGCGACGCCGGCGATTCGCACACGACTTCCGATCGTGGACTCCGGTTTCGGGATGTGAAAACCCTCCAGGTCTCTCGACAGGTCGGCTTCGCAAACTGCGTGACAAGCATCCACAATGTGAA
>JAABTC010000358.1 GCA_011390055.1 Burkholderiales bacterium
CCCCGGTCGTAGCCCTGGCCTATGTGTTGTTGCTGTTCCTGGTCGCCTACTTCGGCGACCGGTTGCACCGGCGTGGCATCTACGTGCCCACGCCGGTGGTCTATAGCCTCGCGCTGGGCGTTTATTGCACTTCCTGGACCTTTTTCGGGGCCGTGGGACGGGCCGCCTCGCAGGGCTGGGACTACCTGGCCATCTACCTCGGCCCGATCATCATGTTCCTGATGCTGACCCGGCTGCCGGCGCGGGTGGTCGCCATCAGCAAGAAGCAGAGCATCACCTCGGTGGCCGACTTCATGGCGTCGCGCTACGGCAAGGCCCAGGGTATCGCGGCGCTGGCCTCGGTGATGGCGCTGGTCACGGTGCTTCCTTATATTGCGCTGCAACTCAAGGCCATTGCGGGAAGCTACGGCCTCGTCACCGGCGGCGCCGGCATGGACGCGGTGCCGCGCTTTTCCGAGGACACGGGCCTGGTGGCGGCGCTGGTGCTGGCGGTGTTCACCATCCTGTTCGGCACGCGGCAGGTGGACTCCACCGAGAGCCATCGCGGCATGGTGCTGGCGGTGGCGTTCGAGTCGGCGGTCAAGCTGGTGGCCTTCCTGGCCGTCGGGCTGTGGGTGCTCTACGGGCTGTTCGACGGCCCGGGGGCCCTGATCAGCGCTGGCCGGGCGAACGCGCGGGTCATGGAGCTTTATTCCTCGGCCACCATCGACCACAGCTTTCTCGTGCTGACGGTGATTTCCATGCTGGCGGTTCTCTGCCTGCCGCGCCAGTTCCATGTCGCCGTGGTCGAGAACACCGGGCCGCGCGACCTGGCCCTGGCGCGCTGGGCCTTCCCGGCCTACCTGGCGATTTTCACGGTCTTCGTGGTGCCGATCGCCGTCGCCGGGATCGTCACGCAGGGCAGCAGTGTGAATGCCGACAACTTCGTGCTCAGCCTGCCGATGGCCAGCGGGCAGGAAGGACTGGCCTTGCTGGCCTTCCTGGGCGGTTTCTCCGCCTCCGCCGGCATGGTGATCGTCGCCACCATCGCCTGCAGCACCATGCTGTGCAACGAGGTCGTGATGCCCGCGCTGGTGAAGTGGCGCGGCGAGGAAGTCTCCGGCCGGCCCGATCTCGCGCGCCTGCTCATCCGCATCCGCCGTGTCCTGATCGTCTGCATCATCGCGCTGGCCTGGCTGGCCTACCGGGTGATCGGCATGTACGGCGCACTGGCCTCGATCGGGCTGTTGTCCTTTGCGCTGGCGGCGCAGTTCGGGCCGGCCATGATCGGCGGCTTGTACTGGCGCGGTGCCACGCGCGCCGGCGCCATCGCCGGCATGGCCGCGGGTTTCGCCATCTGGGTGTGGACGCTGCTGGTGCCGGCATTCGCGCAGACCGGCTGGCTGTCGATGAGCCTGCTGAGCGAGGGGCCCCTGGGGATTGCATGGCTGAGCCCCTACTCGCTGTTCGGGCTGGACGGCCTCGACCCGGTGACCCACGGCGTGCTGTGGAGCCTGGGCGCCAACATCGCTTTTTTCGTGATCGTCTCCTCGCAGACGGTGCCGCGGCTGATGGAACGTCGCCAGGCGGCGGCCTTCCGCGGCGACGACACTCCCGAAACCCTGACGCCGTCCTTCGCCGAGCGCCTCACGGGGTCCGCCAAGGTCGGCGACCTGCGCATCCTGGTCGAGCGCTTCATCGGGTCGCAGAAGGCCGCCGCGGCCTTTGATGGGCACTTCGCGGAGCGCGAGCAGTCCTTCTCCGAAAGCCTGCGGGCCGATCCCGGGACACTCGAGCTGACGGAGCGATTGCTGTCCGGCGCGATGGGCGCCTCGGCCGCCCGCACCGTGCTGGTGTCGGCGCTCAAGGGCGTGGAGCTGCAGATCGAGGACGTGGCCAGCATCGTCGGCGAGGCCTCGCAGGTCTCGCGCTTCAACCGCGACCTGCTGGAGAGCACGCTGGAAAACGTCGCCGAGGGCATCAGCGTGATCGACGCCGACTCCCGCCTGGTCGCCTGGAACCGGCGCTACGCCGAGCTGTTCGAATACCCGGACCAGCTGCTGGGGGTGGGCACGCCGGTGGAGTCGCTGATCCGCTACAACGCCGCGCTCGGGCGCTGCGGGCCCGGCGACGTGGAAGAGCACGTGGCCAAGCGGCTGGCGCATCTCGAGCGCGGCGATCCGCACGTGTTCCAGCGCATCCGCGACGATGGCGCCGTCATCGAGATGCGCGTCAACCCGTTGCCGGGCGGCGGCTACGTCGCCAGTTTCAGCGACATCACCAAGCACAAGCGCACCGAGCGGGCGCTGCGCGAGAGCGAGCACAACATCCGCGTTTACACCGACAACGTGCCGGTGCTGATCGCCTACGTGGACAGCAACCTGGTCTATCGTTTCGTCAACAAGGCCTACGAGCAGGCCATCGGCCTGCATCGCGACGAGATCTGCGGATACCGCGTCAACGAGGTGCTGGGTCGCGAGCGCTTCCTGGAGCGCGAGGCGCACATGGAGGGCGCGCTGGCCGGCATCCGCCAGAGCTTCGAGGTGGCGACCGCCGACGAAAGCGGCCGGCAGCGTTACGCCGAGGCCACCTACATCCCCGAGTTCGATGCCGCCGGCACCGTGCAGGGCTTCTATGCGCTGTTCCACGACATCACGGCCCGCCGCCATGCGCAGCAGGACCTGCGGGAGGCATACGGCACGCTGGAGCAGCGCGTGGCCGAGCGCACCCGCGAGCTGTCCGAGGTCAATCGCCGGCTGCGCGCGGAAATCGAGCTGCGCAACCGCATCGAGCGCGCGCTGCGCGAGGCCAAGGGCGATGCCGAGGCCGCCAACCTTTCCAAGACGCGCTTTCTCGCCG
>JAABTC010000359.1 GCA_011390055.1 Burkholderiales bacterium
TTATTGAGCGACCTGCAAGGACCGACATCAAATGGGGACAGTCTTCAGGGCGTCGCCCGCCGAGGTCGACCCCGCCGCAGGTTGTGTTGGATCTCCCTGCCCTGCGTCGACGAGAGCCGTTTGACGAAGATTGCATCGCCCACAGGCCGACCTTGCCGCGCCGCCATCGTAAAGACGGGCGGCCTCGTCAAATTTGCATCTCGAAGAAAGTGAGCATGAGCTGACTCTCGCTCGAATGGGGTGTTGCCGAGCGCCCAGAACGACGGATGCTCGCTCAGCAGCGGGTCCCGACTGCGGCCCAGATGGTGCATGGCGCTGGACCATACATAAGTTGCAGCGTCGTCCACCAGTCCGGCGGCGACCGGGGCCGATTCGACCTCGAGCAGCGCTGTGTAGCCAAACTCCTTGGCGTCGATCGGCGCACAACGGAATCGACCGGCCCACAGGCTGCCGCTGCGCCCATGCCGCCGGTTGTAGGCGGCCACGTACTGGCGCCCCAGCGATTGCATCAAGCGGCCCAGCGCCTCGTCGCGCGCCGGCACCGCCAGCAGGTGCACCGCGCCGACGAGCAACGCGTACGCATGAATCACCACCCCCGCGGTGACCGCAGCCTCGCGCAGCATGGCGAGAAAGGCCGCCCGGTCCGCATCGTCGATGAACACCGCCTGGCCGTTGTGACCGGTCTGCAGGACGTAATGCAGCTCGCCGGCGATCGACAAGCGCGGCCGACGTGCCATGCGATCAATCCGTCTCGAAGGCCGGCACGCCGGTGAGCCTGCGGTACTCGCGCCCCGCGAAACGATCGGTCATCCCGGCGATGTAATCGGCGACCATGCGCGGGGCGCGGTGCGGCGCGTCGGCGACGGCGCCGGCCTGCTCGGCGGGCATTTCGCCAGGGGCCGCTGCATACGCCGCAAAGAGTTGCTGGACCACATGGTGCGCACGCTGCGTCGTGCGCATCACCTGCGGATGACGGTAGAGCGCTCCGAACAGAAAGCGCTTGGCCTGCGCGGTGTCGTCGCGCATCGCAGCGCTGAAGGCCACCAGCGGCGGCGCGGCCGCGACGTCGTCCGCGTCGCGCGGCGCGCAGGCCTGCAGGCGCCGCCGCGTCTCGTCGATCAGGTCGCTCACCTGCCCCGACAGGGTGCGCCGCAGGGCCTCGAGCAGCAAACGACGCGGGGCCGCTTCGAGCTGCGGGTGCGCACGCAACGCGGCGTCGCGGTGACGTGCGTACAGCGGTACCGCATCGAGCTGTGACGCCGCGACCAGGCCCGAGCGCACGCCGTCGTCGATGTCGTGCGCGTTGTAGGCGATCTCGTCGGCCAGGTTGGTCACCTGGGCCTCCAGGCTGGGCTGCAGGCGGGCCGTGAAGCGGTGGGCCACGCCGCCGGGCTCGGCGCGCTCCAGTGCCGCAGCCACGCGCGGCGTGCAGTGTTTCAAGATGCCCTGCCGCGTCTCGAGGCACAGGTTCAAACCGTCGAAGCCAGGGTAACGCTGCTCGAGCCGGTCGACCACGCGCAGGCTCTGCAGGTTGTGCTCGAAGCCGCCATGCTCGCGCATGCAGTCGTTCAGCGCGTCCTGGCCGGCATGGCCGAACGGGGTGTGCCCCAGGTCGTGTGCCAGTGCGATGGCTTCGACCAGATCTTCGCTGAGCCCCAGTGCGCGCGCGATGGAGCGGCCGAGCTGCGCCACTTCGAGCGAGTGCGTGAGACGGGTGCGGAACAGGTCGCCCTCGTGGTTGACGAAGACCTGCGTCTTGTAGACCAGGCGACGGAAGGCCGTGCTGTGCACGATGCGGTCGCGGTCACGTTCGAACGCGGTGCGTGGCGGCGAGTCCGCTTCGGCTATGCGCCGCCCGCGTGTGCGGGCCGGGTCGCTGGCGTAGGGTGCAAGCACCGAAAGGTCCGTGCGGGTTCAGGCCGCGAAGTGCGCCGCGAACGTCTCGCGCACCACACTGTCGGGCACCCTGCGCACGCAGGCATGGCCGAGCGCGTCGATCAGCACAAAGCGCAGGGCGCCGTCCTGGGCCTTCTTGTCGACGCGCATCAGCTGCAGGTAGCGCTCGATCGGCAAGGGCGGCGCGCGCACCGGCAAGCGGGCGCGGCTGCAAAGTTGCCGCATGCGCTCGGCGAAGGCCGCCGGCATCAGCCCCAGCCGCACCGAGAGCTCGCTGGCGAGCACCATGCCGCAGCCCACGGCTTCGCCGTGCAGCCACTCGCCGTAGCCCAGGCCGGCTTCGATCGCGTGGCCGAAGGTGTGGCCGAAGTTCAGCGCCTCGCGCAGGCCGGTGTCGAGCTCGTCCTGGGCCACCACCTGCGCCTTGATCTCGCACGAGCGCTGCACCGCATGGGCCAGCGCCGCCCGATCGCAGGCCAGCAGGTCGTCGAGCCTAGCCTCGATCCAGTCGAGGAACGGCGCGTCGGCGATCGGCCCGTACTTGATCACCTCGGCCAGGCCAGCCGACAACTCGCGCGCCGGCAGCGTGGCAAGGGTGTCGAGATCGCACACCACGCGGCGCGGCTGGTAGAAGGCGCCGATCATGTTCTTGCCGGCCGGGTGGTTGATGGCGGTCTTGCCGCCGACCGAGGAATCCACCTGCGCCAGCAGCGTCGTGGGCACCTGCACGTAGGGCACCCCGCGCATGTAGCAGGCCGCGGCAAAGCCGGTCATGTCGCCGACCACGCCACCGCCGAGGGCGAACAGCACCGTCTTGCGGTCGCAGGCTTCGGCCAGCAGGCGCTCGAACACCAGGTTCAACGACGACCACTCCTTGTGCGCCTCGCCGTCGGGCAGCAGCACGCACAGCACGCGCGCGTAATGCGGCGCCAACGCAGTG
>JAABTC010000360.1 GCA_011390055.1 Burkholderiales bacterium
AGGAACGCCGGGCGATGCGCGCGAGCAGCGGGGTGGCGCCGGCATCGAGGCGCACCAGCACATGCGCCGGGGTATCGGCCGGGGCCACTTCGACCACGGTGGCCGGCAGCAGGTTGGTGATGCTGCTGCCCTCGGCGCGCGCGGTGGCCAGGCTGACGTCACGCGCATGGACCCGAAAGCGCAGGCGATGGCCAATGGCCTCGGGGCGGCGCGCCACCAGCACGTTGCCGCCGGGAAAATCGAGCCGGGTCAGATGGTAGCCATCGTCGTGCTCGCCCACCACCGCCTCGATCACCACCCCGGCATCCTCGGTGAACGCGGTGGGCAGGTC
>JAABTC010000361.1 GCA_011390055.1 Burkholderiales bacterium
GGGCCAGGGTTTGCACCAGCCCGCCCTGCGCCACCACCCGGCCCTGGTCGAGCAGCACCACGTGATCGGCCAGGCGCGCCACCTCGTCGGGCGAATGGCTGACGTAGAGCACCGGGATGTCGAGCTCGTCGTGGAGGCGCTCGAGGTAGGGCAGGATTTCGCGCTTGCGCTTGAGGTCGAGTGCGGCGAGCGGCTCGTCCATCAGCAGCAGGCGCGGGCTGGTGAGCAGTGCGCGGGCGATACCGACACGCTGGCGTTCGCCGCCGGACAGGCGCTCTGGCATGCGCTCGAGCAAGGGCGCGATGCCCAGCAGATCGACCGCCTGATCCCAAGCCACCCGTCGGGTCGGCGCAGCCACCCTTTTCATGCCGAACTCGAGATTGCGTCGCACCGACAAGTGGGGAAACAGGCTGGCCTCCTGGAACACGTAACCGAGCGCACGGCGATGAGTCGGCACGAACACGCCACGGGCGCTGTCCTGCCACAACTCGCCATTGACTTCGAGCACGCCGGCGTCCGCCCGCTCCAGCCCGGCCACGCAGCGCAGACAGGTGGTCTTGCCCGAGCCCGAATGGCCGAACAGCGCGGTCACCCCACGTCCGGGCAGCTGCAGATCGACATCGAGCGCGAATCCGGGGTAATTCACCCGAAAGCGCGCCTGGATGCCGCTGCCGCTGCCGCTGCCGCTGCCGCTTGCGCTCGCGCTGTCCGCGCCGGAACGCGCGCTCATTGCCGGCAGAATCTCTTCACCGCTCATGGCCCTAGCCTCGCCAGTTCTGCTTGAGCCGGCTGCTATAGAGCGCCAGCAGCACCAGGAACGAGAACAACAGCATGCCGCCGGCCAGCCAGTGCGCCTGGGCATACTCCATCGCCTCGACGTGGTCGTAGATCTGCACCGACACAACCCGCGTCTTCTCCGGAATATTGCCACCGATCATCAGCACCACCCCGAACTCGCCCACGGTATGGGCGAAGCCGAGGATGCTGGCGGTGACGAAACCAGGTTTGGCCAGCGGCAGCACAACGCTGAAGAAGGTATCCCACGGCCCGGCGCGCAGCGTGGCCGCCGCCTCCAGCGGGCGCTCGCCAATGGCCTCGAACGCATTCTGCAGCGGCTGGACGACGAAGGGCATGGAATAGAACACCGACCCCACCACCAGCCCGGCAAAGGTGAATGGCAGCGTGCCGAGGCCGAGGCTCTGGGTGAATTCGCCTACGAAGCCGTTGGGCCCCATCGCCACCAGCAGGTAGAAGCCGAGCACGGTCGGCGGCAACACCAGCGGCAGCGCCACCACGGCGCCGATCGGGCCCTTGAGCCGCGACCGGGTGCGCGCCAGCCACCACGCGATCGGGGTGCCGATCGCGAGCAGCAGCACGGTGGTGACCGTGGCCAGCTTGAGCGTCAGCCAGATCGCTGCGAGATCGACACTGTCGAGTGGCGCCATGCCTGCCTCCTGTCCCTATTTCCCGTCACCGTCTTGCACTGACAGCTCGTAGCCGTAGGACTTGATCACCGCGCTCGCCTTCGGCCCCTTCAGGTAGTCGAGCAGCGCCTGCGCGGCCGGGTTGTGCTTGCCCTTCGCGAGGATCACGGCGTCCTGGCGGATCGGGTCGTACAGGTCAGCGGGCACGATCCACGCCGACCCGGCACTCACCCTGCCGTCCTTGATCACCTGGGACAGTGCGACGAAACCGAGTTCGGCATTGCCCGTGGCCACGAACTGGTAGGTCTGGGTGATGTTCTCGCCCTGCACCATGCGGCCTGCCACCGTTTCGCTCAGGCCGAGCTTGGCCAGCACCGCCACCGCCGCAGCGCCATAAGGCGCGGTCTTCGGGTTGGCGAGCGACAAGTGCTTGTAGGGTGCCGCCTTCAGCACCTCGCCCGCGCCATCCACGTAGCCCGCCGTGGCCGACCACAGCACCAGCTTGCCTACCGCGTAGGTGAAACGCGTTCCCTTCACGGTGTCGCCTTCGCGCTCCAGCCTGGCGGGCGTAATGGCGTCGCCCGCGAGCAAGACTTCGAACGGCGCGCCGTTCTTGATCTGGGCGTAAAACTTGCCGGTTGCGCCAAAGGCGACCACCGCCCTGTGCCCGGTGTCCTTCTCGAACTCGGCAGCAATGGCCTGCATCGGCGCGGTGAAGTTGGCCGCCACCGCGACCTGGACCTCCGCTGCAGCGGCCGCAACGGAGGATACGAGGCCGAGGACGAGGAAGGTGCGGGCAAGGAGACAGTTAGCGGTCATCGTGTGTGCGGCGGCATTATGGAGTCCTCTTCATGGAGAGCCAATTTCATGCCAGAACGGCGTTTCGCGTGTTTGCAGCACTATAAGCGCGATGCGCGTGGTGATTGCACCAGCGTGCCTGTCGCGCTGCTGACAATTATAAGTAGCGAACACGACAGAGCAGGGCGAACTTCCATCACGATGAAAGCTTTGGCGCCGGGTATATCGCTCACCCAAGTGGGGACGCGCGGGCACCAGCGCGATCG
>JAABTC010000036.1 GCA_011390055.1 Burkholderiales bacterium
CGCGGTGCTCACGGATCGCCACCTGGTGCAGCTTGCCGACGCCGCCGGCGTGGGCGATGCGGATCATCTCGGCCACCGGCGGCATGTAGCGGTACTCCTGCGCCACCCAGACGATCCCCTTGCGCGGCTTGGCGCGTTCGATCAGCTCGAGGCCGTCGGCGATGTTGGTCACCAGCGGCTTCTCGACCAGCAGGGGCAGGTCCGTCGCCAGCGCGTCGCGCATCACCTGCACGTGCGTGAAGTTCGGGCTGGCGACGACCACCGCATCGCAGAAGTTGCCGCCGAGCAGGTCGCTGTGGTGATCGAACAGGTGCACGCTGCCCGCCCCCTGCGCGGCCAGCAGCGCCGCGGCCTGCTCGCGGCTGCCGGCATCCGGGTCGGCCACTGCCGTCACGAGGCCGCCGCCGAGCGCGCGAATGTTCTCGATGTGTTCGCGGCCCATGCTGCCGCAACCGATGATGCCGTAACGGATCTTGTCCATGGCGCTGTCCTTTATCCCTTCAGGCCGCCTTGCGTCAGGCCGCCCACCACGCGTTCCTGGAAGATCGCGATCAGCACGGCGATCGGCACGATGGCCACGATGAGTGCGGCCGAGATGATCGGCCACGGAAACGTGAACTCGCCCTGGTACAGCGTGATGCCGACGGGCAGGGTGCGGAAGTTCGGGTTGCTGTTGAGCGACAACGCGAGCAGGAACTCGTCCCACGAATTGACGAAGGCCAGGATGCCGGCGGTGAAGACGCCCGGCGCGGCCAGCGGAATCACCACCTTGACCAGCGCACCCATGCGCGTGCAGCCGTCGATCATCGCGGCGTTCTCGAGGTCCTTCGGGATGCTTTGGAAGAAGCTGACCAGCACGAGCGTGCAGACCGGCAGGTTGAGCACGATGTAGGGCAGCACCAGCGCGGTGTAGCTGTTGAGCAGGCCGAGGGTGCGCATGGTCTCGAAGATCGGCACCAGCAGCGTGACCAGCGGGAACATGCTCGACGCGACGATGCAGGTCAGGATCAACTGGCGGTTCTTCAGGTTGAGCCGTGCGATCGCATAGGCGGCCAATGCCGACACCAGCAGCGAAAAGACCGTCGCGCTGAGCGCCACCGCCATGCTGTTGCCAAGGTACTTCAGCAGCGGCTGGTCGGTGAACGCTTGCACGTAGTTCTGCAGCGTCGGGTTGTGCGGCCAGTAGGTGATGGGCTTGCTGACGAGCTCGGCCTCGGTCTTCAGCGAAGTGAGCAGGATCCACACGGCGGGGAAGAAGCCGTTGATGACGACGATGCCCGCCGCGATCAGGCGCAGGCTCTTCGCATCCCAGATGGATTTCATGCGTTTCTCCCGATGCGCTTCAAGTAGAACGCGGTCACGAACAACGACAGCACGAACATGCAGACTGCCAAGGTCGAGCCATAACCGACGTCCAGGTAGTCGATGGTCGTCTTGTGGATCAGCATCGCCAGCGTCTCGGTGCTGTTGCCCGGGCCGCCCTTGGTCATCGTGTACGGGATGTCGAAGGTCTGCAGCGCGGTGATGGTGCGGAAGATCAGCGCCACGATGATCGAGGGCATCAGCATCGGGATCGTGATTTGCCAGAACTGCTGCCACTTGCTGGCGCCGTCGACCTCGGCCGCTTCGTAAAGCGACTTCGGGATCATCTGCAGGCCCGCGAGCAGGATCAGCGCCATGAACGAGCTGGTCTTCCAGATGATCGTCAGGCAGATCGCCGCGAAGGCCCAGTTCGGCCGCAGCAACCACATCGCCGGCTCGCTCGGGGTGCCGACCAGCGAGGTGCTGCGGCGCACGACGTCGTTGATCACACCGTACTCGGTGTGGAAGAACCACGCGAAGATCAGGCCGGCAAAGGCCAGCGGCAGCGCCCACGGCAACAGCAGTGCCAGGCGCACCGGCCACTTCCGCTTGAACGGCAGGTTCGCCAGCATCGCCAGGCCGAGGCCAACCACCAGCGCGCCGGGCACGGTGATCAGGGTGATGAGCACCGTGTTCTTGGTCGCGTTCCAGAAGTCGGCGTCCTTGAACACCATCGCGTAGTTCTCGAAGCCGACGAACTTGACGCCCCCGCCGCCCGACAGGCGCAGGTCGTAGAAGCTGTTCCAGATCAGCTTGCCGATCGGATACACCACGATCAGTGCCAGCAGCAGGAAGGCCGGCGCGAGCAGCATGAAGCCGAGCGTCTTTTCGCTCGGATCGCGCACCTTGTCCCAGGTGGTCATCGCAGCCATGTTGATTCCTTGGTGGATACGCCGCGGGCGCAGCCCGCGGCGTGTTTCCGTCCGCCGACGCGTTACCTCATCACCCGGGCCAGGCGCGACTCGATTTCACCGACGCCCTCGGCGGGGGTCTTGGTGCGCGCCAGCACGGCGCTGGTCGTGGTGCGGATCACATCGGAGACCTGGCCATAGTCCTTACTCAACGGGCGGCTGCGACCTGCGGACACAACCGCGGCGGCATCCTTGAACCAGGGCACTGCCTTGACGACGTCGGCGTCGGTGTACACGTTGGCGTAGGTCGGCAGCAGGGAGCCCTCGACCGCCAAAAACTTGCTCGACTCGGGGCTGGCAAGGTACTTGACCAAGTTGGCAGCGGCCGGCTTGCTCTTGCTGAACGCACTCACCGCCCACTGCCAGCCACCGATGCAGGTGGCACTCTTGCCGCCGGCCATGGCCGGTAGCGGCATCACCCCGACCTTGCCCTTGACCTGCGAGGTCGCCTCGCCCTGGAAACGGTCCCAGGCGAAGCCCCAGTTGATCGCAAAGACGACCTGGCCGGCCATGAACTCGTTGACGGTGTCGGGCGTCTTGACTTCGGCGACGTTCTTCTTGATCACGCCGGCATCGACCATCGTCAGCCATTGCTGCAGGCCCTTGGTGGCTGCGCCCTTGTCGAGCGTCATCTTGCCATTGGCGTCGTTGAAGTCCTTGCCCTGGCTCCAGTACGGCAGCAGGAACGTGCAGACCGCCCCTTCGATCGGTGCACCCTGGATCGACAGTCCTTGCAGGTTCGGGTTGCCCTCGGCCTTCTGGATTTTCTGCGCGGCGGCCGAGAGTTCGTCCCAGGTCTTGGGTTCCTTGATGCCGTGCTTGTCCAGCAGATCCTTGCGGTAGTACATGAACATCGCGTCGGCGAAGGCCGGCATGGCGGCCACCTTGCCGTCGGCCACATTGGCCGTGGCATAAGCCGGCAGGTAGGACTTGAGCGCGTCGGCCGGCTTGCCGACGTAGGCATCGAGCGGCTCAAGCCAGCCGGCACCGTAGTACTGCGCTGGGTTGACGATGTCGATCATGTAGATGTCGATCGCCGGGTCCTTGGCGTTGAGCACGGTCGAGAGGTACTGGCGCTGCAGTTCGCTGGTCGCGCCGCCCGTCTCCATCTCGATCTTGACGTTCGGGTTCTTCGCCTGGTACTGGTCGAAAAGCTTGCGCATCAGGTCGGGGCGCTGGTTGGCGCCGCCCGAAAACACGCGCAGCGTGGTCTGCTGCGCGTACGCCGCGGTGCTCGCGCCGAGGCCGGCCACCAAGGCCACGGCACTCATCAGCGCGGTGAGGGATGTACGACGGATCATGGTCTGAGTCTCCTGGTTGAAGCGAGGCCCCGCGGCCCCTGTACGGTTAACGTTCCTGCAGGCCGTTTTCGGCGACCAGCTTCCTGAACTTGTCGAACTCCGTCAGCGCGAAGCGCTTGAACTCGGCACCGTCGCGCCAGGCCAGCGGGCTGTTGGCAGCCTGCGCGCGGGCCTTGTACAGCGTGGTCGAGGTGGCGCGGCGGCAGGCCGCCTCGAGCTTGGTGCGGATGTCGGCCGGCAGGCCCTTGGGCGCGACGACGCCACCCCACACCGAGCCGCGCACCGGCAGGCCGAGCTCACGCGCGGTCGGCACGCTCTCGAAGCCGGGCACGCGCTGGTCGGTCAGGGCCACCAAGGGCCGCAATTGGTGCTGGATCGCCACCGGCGGCGTTTCGTTGAAGGCTGCAAGCTCGCCGTTCTTCAATGGCACGACCATGTCCCCCGTGCTTTTGTAAGGCACGTGCAGCACCTCGATGCCATGGTGCTTCCACTGCTGCAGCGAGGCGATGTGCGGCATCGTGCCCAGGCCCGAGGAGCCGTAGTTCAGCTTGCCCGGGTTGGCGCGGGCCCAGGCGACGAGGGCCGCGTAATCCTTGTACGGCGCGTCGGCGCGCACCATCGTCAGCATCGGCACGTCGTAGGTGCCGCAGAGGTAATCGAAGCTCTCGGGCGTGTAGCCGGTGTTGTCGCGGCGCGCGGGCTGGATCGTCAGCGGGCCGATGGTGGTCATGGCCAACGTGTGGCCGTCGGGCCGGGCGCGGGCCACGTTGCCCATGCCGATCGAGCCGCCGGCCCCGGCTGTGTTGACGACCACGACGCTGCCGCCGAGCTCGCGACCGAACTCGTCGGCCAGCAAGCGGGCCATGATGTCGGTGGTGCCGCCCGGGCCGAAGGGCACGACCATCTGGATCGGCCGCTCGGGGAAGGCTTGTGCCGAGGCCAGCGTGGCCGCGGCAGCCAGCAGGGCCGCGGCCAGGTGCTTCACAGCGCAGCCCCCGTGGTGGCATCGAACAGGTGCAGGTGGCGCGGGTTCATGTGCACCGCCAGGCGTGTGCCGGGCGGGTCGCGAAACGCGGCATTGCAGCGCGACACCATCTCGGTGGCGCCGATCTTGAGGGAGACCAGGGTCTCGGCACCCAGCGGTTCGAGCAGCGAAACCTCGGCCGGCACTTCCAGGTCGCTGGGGCTCAGCCGCGACAGCGTGATGTTCTCGGGGCGGATGCCGAACTTGAGCTTGGCGCTGCCGCTGGCACTGCCGCGTGCGGCCAGCTCGGGCGGCAACACGATCTGGGTGCCGCCAAGATCGGCGCGCCCGGACGTCAAGGTGCAGTCGGCCAGGTTCATCGGCGGCGCGCCGGTGAAGCCGGCGACGAACACCGCTGCGGGCCGGTTGTAGATGTTGTCGGGCGTGTCGTACTGCATCTTCTTGCCCGCGCTCAGCACCGCGATGCGGTCGGCCATCGTCATGGCCTCGACCTGGTCGTGCGTGACGTAGATGATCGTGGCACCCAGCCGCTGGTGCAGGCGCTTGATCTCGCTGCGCATCTCGTGGCGAAGCTGCGCGTCGAGGTTGGACAGCGGCTCGTCGAACAGGAAGACCTTGGGCTGGCGCACGATGGCGCGGCCGATCGCCACGCGCTGGCGCTGGCCGCCCGAGAGCGCGGCGGGCTTGCGCTCGAGCATGTGGTCGATCTTGAGCAGCTTGGCCGCGTCCATCACGCGCTGCTTGATTTCGGCCTCGGGCGTCTTGCGCAGGCGCAGACCGAAGGCCATGTTGTCGTACAGGTTCTTGTGCGGGTAGAGAGCGTAGTCCTGGAACACCATCGCGATGTCGCGTGCACGCGGCGGCAGGTCGTTGACGACGTGGCCATCGATCGAAACCTCGCCGCCGCTGATCGTTTCCAGCCCGGCGATCATCCGCAGCAGCGTGCTCTTGCCGCAACCCGAAGGGCCGACGAAGACCACGAACTCGCCGTGCTGGATCTGCAGATCGATGCCATGGATGACGTTCAGTTTGCCGTCGTAGCTCTTGACGACCCCCTTCAGATCGACGGCGGCCATCAGTAGCCTCCGGCCTGCGAGGGCGTCTGCGTGCCGCCCGACAGCGTGTGCACATGGGTCTCACCGTCGGGCGTCGTCAGCGCCTTGACCGCCGCCTGGGCGCCGCGCATCAACAGGCCCAGGTCGCTTGCGATGGCCACATAGTCGAAGCCCATCGCGCGGTACTGGACCACCATTTCCGGCGTGCCGCCGACGGTGCCCACCGGCATGCCGACCGCCTTGCAGCGTCGTGCGGCGTCGGCCATCATGGCCATCACGTCGGGGTGGCCGGTGTTGCCGGCGTGGCCCAGGGCCGCCGACAGATCGCCCGGGCCCATGAAGAGCGAATCGATGCCGGGCACCGCGGCGATCGCTTCGAGCTGCGCTACCGCCGCCGGCGTCTCGAGCTGCAACACCGCGCCGACGGTCTTGTTGGCGGTCTTCGCGTAGTCGGGCACGGTGCCGAACTTCGAGCCGCGGCTCATGCCGGCCAGACCCCGGTTGCCCTCGGGCGGATAGCGGGTGGCGGCCACCGCGCGCTGCGCCTCGTCGGGGTTCTGCACGAACGGGATCAGCAGCGTCTGCGCGCCGGCGTCGAGCACGCGCTTGATGCCGACGGTGTCGTTCCACGGCACGCGCACGATCGGCACCATCTTGGTGTTGCCGGCAGCCTGCAGCAGGTGGATCACCTCCATCATGTCCAGCGGCGTGTGCTCCATGTCGATCACACCCCACTGGAAACCCGCGTGTCCCATCGCTTCAGTGACCAGCGGGCTCGCGGACATGATCCAGGTGCCCAGCGGCGGATGCGAGCCGGCGGACCTGAGCAATTGGCGTAGCGGGTTCATGGGTGCTCCTGGCTCAAAAGATGACGGGCTCGGGCGTCGGTGCCGCGCCCTGCAGAAAGTCGAAATCGCAGCCCTCGTGGGCTTGCGTCACATGCTCGCGGTACAGACGCACATAGCCGCGTTCGACGGGCGCGGCGGGGGGCTGCCACGCGGCGCGGCGGCGGGCGAGTTCGTCGTCGGGCACGTCCAGGTGCAGCCGCCTGGCCTCGATATCGACCTCGATCATGTCGCCGCTGCGCACGCAGGCCAGAGGCCCGCCGATGGCGCTTTCAGGGCTGACATGGAGGATGCAGGTGCCGTAGTGCGTGCCGCTCATGCGAGCATCGGAGATGCGGACCATGTCGCGCACCCCGAGCGCGAGCAGTTTCTTCGGGATCGGAAGCCCGCCCCATTCGGGCATGCCCGGAGCCCCGACGGGGCCAGCATTGCGCAGCACCAGCACGGTGTTCTCGTCGCAGTCGAGCTGCGGGTCGGCGCAGGCTGCGTTCATCTGGGCCGGGTGGTCGAACACCAGCGCCTTGCCGCGATGCTTGAAGAACTTCGGGCTCGCGGCGCTGGCCTTCATCACCGCCCCCTCGGGCGCCAGGTTGCCACGCAGCACCGCCAGCGCGCCGTCCGGGCTCACCGGGCGGTCGAGCGGGCGGATCACCTCGGCGTCGAGCACCTGCACCCCCTCGAGGTTCTGGGCGAGCGTCTTGCCGTTGACATTGCCCTCGGCCAGCGACAGGTGCGCGACCAACCGCGTCATCAGCGCGGGCAAGCCACCGGCGTAGTGAAAGTCCTCCATCAACCGGTCGCCGCTCGGAAACAGGTTGGCCAGCACCGGCACCGCACGCCCGACCGCGTCGAGGTCGTCCAGCGTCCAGGCCACGCCCGCGCGCCGCGCCATCGCCAGGATGTGCACCGCGGCATTGGTCGAGCCGCCCAGGGCCATCTGCACGGCGGCTGCGTTCACGAATGCGCCGCGGGTGAGCAGCGTGCGCGGGCGCAGGTCTTCCCAGACCATTTCGACGATGCGCTCGCCACAGGTGGTGGCCATGCGGGTGTGGGCCGCATCCATCGCCGGGATGGCGGTGGAGCCCGGCAGCGCCAGGCCCAGGGCTTCGACGATCGAGGTCATCGTGCTGGCGGTGCCCATCGTGTTGCAGGTGCCGGGGCTGCGCGTCATGCGCGCTTCGAGCCGCACCCACTCGGCCTCGCTCACCCGACCCGCCTGGTATTCGTCCCAGAACAAACGCGTGTGGGTGCCCGCCCCGACCGTCATGGCGGGATGGGTTGCATCACCGACCTTGCCCTCGGCCTGCCCTGGCTTGAGGTACCGGTCGTTGAGCATCGGCCCGGCCGGGCAGAAGATCGTCGGCAGGTCCATGCTGACGGCGCCCATCACGGTGCCCGGCGTGGTCTTGTCGCAGCCCGCCAGCAGCACCACACCATCGACCGGCAACGAACGCAGCAGCTCTTCGACCTCCATCGCGAGGAGGTTGCGGTAGAGCATCGTCGTGGGCTTGACCATCACCTCGCCCAAACTCATCGCCGGCAACTCGAACGGCACCCCGCCCGCCATCAGGATGCCGCGCCTGACGGCCTCGGCGCGTTCCCGCAGGTGGGCGTGGCAGGGCGACAGGTCGCTCCAGGTGTTGACGATCGCGATGCAAGGCTTGCCCAGCACGTCTTCGCGCCGCAGGCCCATCTGCTGCGCGCGTTGGCGGTGCGCGAACGCGCGCATGTCGCTGGCGGCGAACCAGCGGCGGCTGCGCAGATCGGCGAGGGTTTTGCGGGCGGCCATGGGGTCAGGTGGGGCGGGGCGGCGGGTTCGGGATTGCGAGCACACGAGAGTCTCGTGTTACCGCTAACATTAATGCCTCGACCCTCCGCTTGCCATCCGAGCAAACCCGAATGCCGCGCCCCGCCCCCCGCCCCGCCGCCCCGCTCGTCGCGCGCCAGCCGCGCCGGGGCCACGGCCGGGCCACGCTGGCTGACGTGGCTGCCGCCGCAGGCGTGACCGCGATCACGGTGTCGCGTTTCCTGCGCGAGCCGCAACGCGTGGCGCCCGCCACCGCCGCGGCGATCGCTGCCGCACTGCGGCAGACCGGCTACCTGCCCAACAAGCAGGCTGGCGTGCTGGCCAGCGCCGCAGCCGGCACGGCACGGATGGTCGCTGCCCTGATCCCCAGCATCGCCAACTCGATCTTCGCCGAGACGGTGCAGGGGCTGGCCGATGCGCTGCAGGGTTCGGGCTGCGAGCTGCTGCTGGCCTCCACGGGTTACTCGGCCGAACGCGAAGAAGAGCAGCTGCGCGCGCTGCTGGGCTGGTTTCCGAGTGCGTTGGTCGTCACCGGGCGTCGCCACACGCCGGGCGCGCTGGCGTTGATGCGGCAGGCTCAGGCCCGCGGCACGCCGGTGATCGAGATCTGGGACCACCATCCCGAGCCCGGGGCCGAAAGCTTCACGCAGATCGGCTTCGACCACGGGCAGGTCGGCCAGGCGATGGCCGAGCACCTGATCGGGCGTGGCTACCGCGGATTGGCCTATGTCGACAGCGGTGTGGCCGAAGACTTTCGCGCCCACGAGCGGGGGGACGGCTTCCTGGCGGCCGCGGCGCACCGGGGCGTGCCGGCGCACCGCGTCACCGCGCCCGCGCTCGAGGCCATCGATGCAGGCCGCAGCGCATTCGTCAGCCTGCTCGACGCGCACGGCCAGCCCAACGTCCGGGCCGCGGCTTTCGCCAACGACCATCTGGCCAGCGGCGCCATGTTCGAAGCACGGCGCCGCGGCGTCGCGGTGCCCGGCCGCCTGGCGCTGCTCGGCTTCGGCGATTTCAGCCTGGGCCGCCAGCTCGATCCGCCGCTGTCGACCGTGCACACCCCGCGCTTCGAGATCGGCCAGGCCGCGGCACGCGCGCTGTTGCAGTCGCTGCACAGCGGCAACCCCGCCGCCGATGCGCGCCTGCCCTGGACGTTGATCGTGCGCGGGAGCAGTTGAGCCCCCAAACTCGCTTTGCTCGCTACCCCCCAGGGGGGCCGTCCGACGACGGCCCGGCGGAGCCGGATCCGTGGCGGGAAGCTTGGCTAACGATTCCGCTCGTCCTGAGGTATCGAAGGAAGGGCCTGCTCGCCGCCTCCTTCGATCCCTAGGACTTTCGGGCACCCGAACGCTCGCGCCAGGTGCGCAGGGTGTCGTGCAGGCGTTGGGCGTCGATCGGTTTGGTCAGAAAGTCGTTCATGCCGCTGGCCAGGGCCTCGTTGCGTTCGGAGGTCAGGGCGGCGGCCGTCAGGGCCACGATCGGCAGGGCCTGGGCGTCGTAGGTCTGGCGCAGGCGGCGCGTGGCATCGTGGCCGCCCATCACCGGCATCTGCACGTCCATCAGCACCAGATCGAACGGCCGGTGGAGTGCCGCGTGCTGCTCGACCAGTGCGACCGCCTGCAAGCCGTCGCCCGCCTGCGTGACCTGGATGCCCCACTGCTCGAGCAAGGCCACCGCGATCAGCATGTTGACGGCGTTGTCCTCGACCATCAGCACGCGCATGCCCGACAAGTCGCCCGCCTCGCCCGGCAGGGCGCCGAAGGCGGACGTCGGCGCGGCTTCGGTGCTCGGCGGCAGCGGCACGCGGACCCAGAAACGGCTGCCCTGGCCGGGCCGGCTCTTGACGCCCACCTCGCCGTTCATCAGCTGCGCCAGCTCGTGGCAGATCGACAGACCCAGCCCGGTGCCGCCGAAGCGCCGCGTGGTCGAGTCATCGGCCTGCGTGAAAGGTGTGAACAGCCGCGCCTGCACCGCCTCGTCGATGCCGCCGCCGCTGTCGATGACTTCGAAGCGAAGGCAGTCCGCGTCGGCGGTGTCGACCTGGATCTGCACGCCCCCGGATTCGGTGAACTTGAGCGCATTGCTGAGGAAGTTGGTCAGGATCTGGCGCAGGCGCACCGGGTCGCCGCGCACACGGCGGGGCACGGCGCGGTGCACGGTCAGGGTCAGGGTCAAGCCCCGGGCCTCGGCCAAGGCGCCGTAGCCGTGCTCGATCGACTCCAGCAGCGCGTGCAGGTCGAAATCGACCCGCTCCAGGCGCAGCTTGCCGGCCTCGATCTTCGACAGGTCGAGGATGTCGCTGATGACGCCGGACAGCGCCTGCGCACTCTCGTCGATCTGCTCGAGGTAGCGCTCGCGCCGCGCGGCCTCGAGCCCCGGCTGTCGCGCCAGACGCGCCAGACCGACCAGGCCGTTGAGGGGCGTGCGGATCTCGTGGCTGGTGTTGGCCAGGAAGGCGCTCTTGGCGCGGCTGGCCGCCTCGGCGTCGTCGCGCGCGCGCGCCAGCGCCTGGTCGACGGCCCGGCGCTCGGTCACGTCGTCGATGATCCAGATGGTGGCCCCT
>JAABTC010000362.1 GCA_011390055.1 Burkholderiales bacterium
CAGGCCGACGCGGTCCAGGCGTTCCGTGCGGCAGCGTCTGCGTTGGCGCTGCCACTCACGGTCGTCGAGGATCCAACGCCATGCGAAGCAGCACGCTATGCGGCGTCTCTGGTGCTGGTGCGGCCCGATCAGTTCGTGGCCTGGTCGACGACATCGGCCGCCGTGGGTCAGGACGAGGCGCGCGCAGTGCTGGAAATAGCGCGCGGGGCCACCCGTGAGGCCGTCGCCCCGCGCGTGCCCTTCCTTCGATACCTCAGGACGGGTCGGAAATTCCCCTCAGGGCGAGCGGACTCGGCCGTCGCAGGGAGTTAACTTCCTGACTTGGACTGCGCCGCCACGGCGGCTGCTGCGCGCGCCGCGGCCTCCGGGTCGCCGAGGTACCGATGGCCGAGCGGCCTCAAGGCGTTGTCGAGGTCGTACACCAGCGGGATGCCATTCGGGATGTTGACGCTGACGATCTCCTCGTCGCCGATGCCGTCGAGCATCTTGACCAGCGCCCGGATCGAGTTGCCGTGCGCGGCCACCACGATGCGACGACCAGCCTTCAAGGCCGGTGCCAGCGTGTCGTTCCAGCACGGGAGCACGCGTGCCACGGTGTCCTCGAGGCACTCGGTGAGTGGCACCTGCTGCGGCGACAGCGCGGCATAACGCAGGTCGGCGCGCTCGCTGCGGGCATCGCCCTCCTCCAGCGCCGGCGGCGGCACGTCGTAGCTGCGCCGCCATTGCAGCACCTGCGTGTCGCCGTACTGGCGCGCCATGTCGGCCTTGTTCAAGCCCTGCAAGGCGCCGTAGTGACGTTCGTTCAGACGCCAGTCGTTGACGATCGGCAGCCAGGTGCGGTCCATCGTGTCCAGTGCATGCCACAGGGTCCAGATGGCGCGCTTCAACACCGAGGTGTAGGCCACGTCGAACTCGAAGCCGGCCTCCTTCAGCAGCCGCCCGGCCTCTTGCGCCTGGCCCACGCCGGTGGGCGTGAGCGGCACGTCGGTCCAGCCGGTGAATCGGTTTTCGAGGTTCCAGGTCGATTCGCCGTGGCGGATCAATACGAGTTGAGGCATGGGGGCGCAGCTCAGAGACGGAACTTCAAATTCTATAATTCCACGCTTCGTTTCCTCGACTGCACCGCGTGAGCACCTTCCTGCTGAACAACTGGCACTTGATCCTGGCCGCCTTGGTGTCGGGCGGGTGGCTGGTCTGGCCGTTGATCAAGGGCAGTGCCGGCGGCGCGGCCGCGGTGGGCACGGCCGAAGCGGTGCGCCTGATGAACCGCGAAAAGGCCGTGCTGATCGACATCAGCGAGCCGGCCGAGTACGCCGCAGGGCACGCCGGCGGCGCCCGCAACCTGCCCTTCGGCCAACTCGACAAGGCGCCGGCGCAAGCCGGTGGCAAGGGCCTGCCGAGCAACAAGGCGGTGCCGGTGGTGCTGATCTGCCCGACCGGGGCCCGTTCGGCGCGTGCGGTGGCCGTGCTGAAGAAAGCCGGCTATGAAAACGTGCGCACCTTGGCCGGCGGCCTTGCGGCCTGGCGCGAAGCCAACCTGCCGGTGGAGAAGTCCGCCGCCTGAGCGGGGCATGCGCGGGGCCGCTCTGCACGGACCGGGCGCGCGCCGGACAATCGTCGTACCGAAGCAGAGCCCACGCGCCGCATGAACACCGTTCGCATGTACACCACCCAGGTCTGCCCGTACTGCATCCGCGCCAAGGCCTTGCTGGCCCAGCGCGGCGTGACGTCCATCGACGAAGTGCGCGTTGACATCGAGCCGGCCGAGCGCGATCGCATGGTGGCGCTGACGGGGCGCCGCAGCGTGCCGCAGATCTTCATCGGCGAACAGCACATCGGCGGCTGTGACGACCTGATGGCGCTGGACGCACGCGGCGGCCTGTTGCCACTGCTCGACGGCTCGATCGCCTGAGCCTGGCAAGGGCTGCGCGATAATCCGCGCTTCGCCCGCAGCCCTCGCGGGTTTGTTTTTGTCCGAAACCGGAAACTGCCATGGCCGAGCCGCAAGAGCCCACCCCCGTCTTCAACATCCAGCGCATGTACCTGAAGGACCTGTCGCTGGAGCAGCCCAATTCGCCAGCGATCCTGCTCGAGCAGCAGCAGCCGCAGGTCGACATCAACCTCGGCATCTCGGCCGAGACCGTCGCCGACGGCGTGTTCGAGGTCTGCGTGACCGCCACCGTGACGACCAAGCTGCAGGACCGCACGTTGTTCCTGATCGAAGCCAAGCAGGCCGGCATCTTCGAGATCCGCAACCTGCCGACCGAGCAGATGCAGGCCATCCTGGGCATTGCCTGCCCGGGCATGGTGTACCCCTACCTGCGCGCCATCGTCTCGGATGTCTGCACGCGTGCGGGCTTTCCGCCGGTGCTGCTGTCCGAGGTCAACTTCCAGGCGATGTTCGAAGCGCAGCAACAGCAGCTTGCGGCGCAGCAGGGCGGCAACGGCGCCGACGATGCGTCGCGCATCGTCCTGAACTGACGGCCCGGCCCGGCCCGTCGCAACGGCAGCGTCGCCCGGGCCTGCGGCTCAAGCGGTGAACCTGACCCTGCTCGGTGCGGGCGCCTGGGGCACGGCGCTGGCGGTGCAGGCCGCAGCGCGGCACCAGGTCTGCCTGTGGTCGCGCAAGCCGACACAGGCCGCCGCGTTGGCCGCGTCGCGCGAGAACGCGCAGTACTTGCCGGGTGTCGCCTTGCCGCCGGCCCTGCTTGTCACCGACGATCTGCAGGCGGCACTCGCGCATGCCGACGGCGGCCTGTTGGTGATTGCCACGCCGATGGCCGGGTTGCGCGAGTTGCTCGCGGCACTGCCGCCGGCGCTGCCCGTGACCTGGCT
>JAABTC010000363.1 GCA_011390055.1 Burkholderiales bacterium
GGGGTACTTATGGTTCCCCGGGCGCCGCCGGGATATGGGGTGGATAACCCATAAGGGCGAACTAGACTCTTTAGAGGCTCCGAAATATGGCCACTCACACGATAATTCCTCGAGAGCGGGCCGGATTCGAGGGCTGGAAAGATCCGGCCCGGCGCTGGCTGGTCGCGGCTGTCATTGCAGCCGTGGCGATGTTCGGCTGGCTGACCTGGCACGCGGTGGATGCCGTCGGCACGCTTGAACACTTGCGCCGGTCGCATGCCAGCGCGGCGGTGGTACACGACTCGATCCTGCGGCTGGAGGCCGACGTCCAGCGCACCGTGCAACTCGCGCTGGCCACGGGTGAGGCGCGATGGCTGGACCGGCACGCTGAGGCCGAAGGCACTTTGCGGGCCGTGATTTCCGACTTGCGCTTGGCCGGGGGCCCGAACGCCGCGGCGCTGGGTGACGCGCTGGGTGCCCTGGACGAGCTGGGCCGCATCGAGGCGCAGGCCTTGTCGCTGCTTGCCGCGGGACGCCGGGAGGAAGGTTTTGCGATCGTCACCGGCCCGCGCTACGCCGCCGGAATGACCGCACTGGGCTCGGCCATCGCCCGCTTCGACGACGGTTATCACGGCTGGCTGCTGTCGCACTCGCTGGGACTGACGCGCGAGGAACTGGTCTCCCTGGCGGGCGCCCTGCTGCTATTTTCCGTCGCGATCGGTGCCTGGGTGCTGCTGGTGCGACGGCTGCAGCGCGAGAAAGATGCATTGTTGCGGGAAGCGGAAGCCCGCAGCGCGGCCGAGGTCGGCTTGCAGCGTGCGCAGAAAATGGAGTTGCTCGGCCAGCTTGCCGGCGGCGTCGCGCACGACGTGGACAACACGCTGAGCGCTATTGCCGGTTATTCGTCGCTGGCGTTGCGCGCGCCCGATCCCGCTGCGCGGGAGCGCGCACTGGCGGGACTGGACCGGGCGGTGCGACAGGGTCGCGGCCTGACCAGCAACCTGCTGGCCTTCGTGCGCCACGAGCGCGCCGCCCGCAGGCCGGTCGAGCTGGGCGCAATGGTCCGGGAGATGCAGGCCTGGCTTGCACCGCTGCTGCCCGCGAACATCGCGCTGGAAATGGAAATCTCGACTGACGACGAGCTCTGGATGGAGGCGGACCCCGTGTCCCTGCAACAGGCCTTCGTCAACCTGGCGCTGAACGCCCGCGATGCCATGTCCGAGGGTGGCACCCTGCAGGTGCGCCTGTGCGTCCCGGAGAAGCGCGCGGCCGGCGATCACGGTGATGGGTTCGGCGCCTGCATCGCGGTGTCCGACACCGGTTGCGGCATGGACGCCGAAACCCTGGCAAAAGCCCGCGAACCGCTGTTCAGCACCAAGAGGGACGGCTGCGGCACCGGCCTGGGCCTGCCATCGGTGGAGCGTGTCGTCGAGGCCCACGGCGGCAGGCTCGAGCTGGAGTCGCGGCCCGGCGCAGGCACCCGTGCGCGGATGCTATTGCCTGCGGCAGTAGGGGGATCTCCATCGAACAGCAGCTCACTGGCGGCACTGCTGGTCTCGCCGGACCGTTACGCCGGCCGCTTGCTTGCCGACGCGCTGGCAGACGCGGGCCTGGCGGTGACGCGCTGCCGACGCTTCGACGAGCCGCCTGCGCGGGACGCGCGCCCCGGCGTGGTCGTGATCGACTGGCGCGACCCACCAGTCGATGCGATAGCGGTCCTGCGGGCATTGCGCGCTTCGGGCCTGGCAGCGCCGGTGATCCTGTTGCTGGATGACGAGGACACCCGTGTGGACCCCGCCGTCGAGCCGGTGCTGGCCGACCTGGCGATGGTGGTCGCACGCTCCGTGCCCCTGGGTGCCCTCGGCCAGCTGGCCCTCAGGCTGGCCGCCCGGGCCGGTGACGAGGTCCGCGTCGCATGAACGGCCGCACACGCATCGTGCTCGCCGACGATCACGCGATCCTGCGCGAGATGCTTGCGGAGCACCTGGCGCGCGAGCCCGACATGGAGGTCATCGCCGTGGTCGCCAGCGCCGAGGCCGCGCTATCCGTTGCGCTGGCCGAGTCGCCCGCGCTGGTGGTGCTGGACATCGATATGCCAGGCCTGTCGCCTTTCAGCGCCGCCTGCACGATTCGCGATCGCCTTGCCGCCACGCGGGTCGTCTTTCTCAGCGCCTACCTGCGCGACAACTACATCCGCCAGGCGCTGGAAGCCCACGCTGCCGGTTACCTGGTCAAGGATGAAACGCCCGAGGCCATCGTCAGGAGCCTGCGGCATGTCGCCCGGGGCCATACGGCATTTTCCGCAGCCGTGCGCGCACGCATGTCGGTCGGCCGTGAAGCCGTCTCCCTGGGCAAGGAGCACGAGGCAAGACTGGCCCTGCTGACACCGCGCGAACTGGAAACCCTGCGCTACCTGGCGAGCGGGCTGAGTCGCAAGGCGATCGCCCGGACCATGGACATCAGCCACAAGACCGTCGAGCAGCACTGCCAGCACCTGATGCAGAAGCTCGACATACACGACCGCGTGGGCCTGGCCCGCTTCGCGATTCGCGAGGGCCTGCTGGAACCCTGAACCGGCCCGCCGCCAGGCCTCAGCGCGGAAACACCGCCAGGCCCACGGACCAGTCGGGCGCGCTGTCGCTGAGGCCCGCCGATGCCGAGAGCTGCGTGCGCCATCCGCCCGCGCGCCAACTGAGCGCGCCCACGAGGTCCACCCGGTCATCGTTGGGACGGAAGGACGCCTCCTGGTACTCGAGGAAGGCGCCGAGCCTCGCGTCCTGCGACAGGCTGAACAAGGCGCCGAGGCTCGCAAGAAAACCGTCCTCCAGGTCGAAGTTGTCAGGATCACCC
>JAABTC010000364.1 GCA_011390055.1 Burkholderiales bacterium
AGAGCACCTGCAGGCACTGGCTCGCAAGGGGGTCATCGAGCTGGTCGGCGGCACCTCGCGCGGCATCCGGCTGCGCGCCGACACGTTGCGCGCGTTGAACGAAGCGCGCGACAAACAGTTCAGCCTGCCGTTGCCCAGCCTGTTGCAGTTGACGCTGCCGCTGGTGGGCCGGGTGGCCGCCGGCAGCCCGATCCTGGCGCAGGAGCACATCGACCAGACCTACATCGTCGAGGCCAGCATGTTCGCGCGCAAGCCCGATTACCTGCTGAAGGTTCGCGGCATGAGCATGCGCGACGCCGGCATCATGGACGGCGACCTGCTGGCCGTGCAGAAGGCCAAGGAAGCCAAGAACGGCCAGATCGTGGTGGCGCGCCTGGGCGACGAAGTCACCGTCAAGCGCTTCAAGCGCGGGCGCCACGGCATCGAACTGATCCCCGAGAACCCCGACTTCGAAACCATCCACGTCGACCCGGAAGAAACGCAGTTCGAGCTCGAAGGGCTGGCGGTCGGCCTGATCCGCAACCACATGATGATGTGAGATGAAGCCCGAACCCGCCGCCGCGAGCGGCCGCATCAAGCAACCCAAGGCCGCGCACCCCTCGGCCTGCCAGACGCTCGAGCAGCTGCCCAACATCGGCCCCGCTCTGGCGGCCGACTTGCGCCTGATCGGCATTCGCGCACCGCGCGAGCTGCGCGGCCGCGATCCGTTCGTGCTGTACCAGCAGCTCTGCGCGGCCACCGGCCAGCGTCAGGACCCTTGCGTGCTCGACACCTTCATGGCCGCCACCGACTTCATGCGCGGCGCCGAGGCGGCGCCCTGGTGGGCCTACACCGCACAGCGCAAGGCGCTGTACGGCAGCGTCTAGCGTCAAACGGCCTTCAGCGCCCCAGGTAGTCGGCCTTGCCGATGTCCACCCCGCCGTGGCGCAGCAGCGCGTAGGTGGTGGTCACGTGGAAGTAGAGGTTGGGCAGCGCGTAGTGCTTCAGGAACGCCTCGCCCTCCATCACCAGCGGCTCGCTGGTGCGGCGCGGGATGGTGATCTGGCGCGTCTCGCTGCCATCGATCTGCTCGGGTTTGAACGACTGCACGTAATCGATCGTCTTCTGCACCCGCGCCTTCAATTCGGGCAGCGTCGCCTCGTCGTCTTTCCAGCTCGGCACCTCGACGCCGGCCAGCCGCGCCACGCAGGCCTTGGCCGAATCGCTGGCGATCTGGACCTGGCGGTTGAGCGGCAACATGTCGGGAGCCAGGCGCAGACCGACGAAATTCGATGCGTCGAACTTGCGCGTTTCGGCGTGCGCTTGCGCCTTGTCGAGCCAGGTCTGCAGGTTGCCGAGCATGCGCACGAACACCGGCACGCTGGCCGAGTACATCGAGATGGACATGTGTGTCTCCTTGGAAAGCTGCGATGCTAGCCTGCAAGGCAAAATCGGGGGCGCCAGCGCCCACACCATGAACATCATCATCCTCGACGACTACCAGGACGCGGTGCGCAAGCTCAAGTGCGCCGCCACCCTCGAACATCTGAACGCGAAGGTCTTCACCAACACGGTGAAAGGCATCGGCCAGCTGTCGATCCGCCTGCGCGACGCCGACGTGCTGGTGCTGATCCGCGAGCGCACCGCGTTCCCGCGCCAACTGCTCGAGAAGCTGCCGAGGTTGAAGCTGATCGCGCAGACCGGCCGGGTGGGAAGCCACATCGACGTCGAGGCCTGCACGCGCCTGGGCATCGCAGTGGCCGAAGGCGTGGGCTCGCCGGTCGCTCCGGCCGAGCTGACCTGGGCCCTGATCATGTCCGCCATGCGCCGGCTGCCGCAGTACATCGCCAACCTGAAGCACGGCGCGTGGCAGCAGTCGGGGCTCAAGACGGCCTCGATGCCGCCCAACTTCGGCATCGGCATGAAGCTCGAGGGCAAGACGCTGGGCATCTGGGGCTACGGCAAGATCGGCCAGCGCGTGGCCGGCTACGGCCGTGCTTTCGGGATGGAGGTGCAGGTCTGGGGCAGCGCCGCCTCGCGCGAACGCGCATTGGCCAACGGTTACGCCGCTGCGCCATCGCGTGAAGCCTTCTTCGAAACCTGCGACGTGCTGTCGCTGCACCTGCGGCTGGCCGATGCGACCAAGGGCCTGGTGTCGCTTGACGACCTCTCGCGCATGAAGCCCACCGCGCTGTTCGTCAACACCTCGCGCGCTGAACTGCTGCACGAAGGGGCCCTGGTCTCGGCCTTGAACCGCGGCCGCCCCGGCATGGCCGCGGTCGACGCCTTCGAGAGCGAACCGATCCTGCAGGGCCATCCGTTGCTGCGCCTGGAAAATGCCATCTGCACGCCGCACATCGGCTACGTCGAGCAAGACAGCTACGAGCTCTACTTCGGCGCCGCCTTCGACAACGTGGTGGCCTTCATCAACCAGCAGCCGACCAACATCATCAACCCCGACGCGCTGAAAGTGATGCGGTGAGTCCGCCGGAGGCAACACCCGGGCCGGCAACGCCCGGCGAGTTGATGCGCGTGTTCAGCAACCTGGCCCTGCAGGGCTTCGGCGGCGTGATGCCGGTGGCCCAGCGCGAGTTGGTCGAGCGGCGCCGCTGGCTCACGCGCGAACAGTTCGTCGAGGCCCTGTCGATCGGCCAGGTGCTGCCTGGCCCGAACATCGTCAACCTGTCGTTGATCGTCGGCGACCGCTTCTTCGGGCTGCGCGGTGCCTTTGCTGCGTTGACCGGTCTGATCGCCTTGCCGCTGGCCCTGGTGATGACGCTGGCCGTGCTCTACGCGCAGTTTTCGTCGCAGCCGATGGTGGCCGGCGCGCTGCGCGGCATGGGCGCCGT
>JAABTC010000365.1 GCA_011390055.1 Burkholderiales bacterium
GGCCCGTGTCGACGCGCCAGCGCAGCATGCCGCCGGCGAGGTTCGCCACCTGTTCGAAGCCGGCTTGTTGCAGCAGGCCGACGGCGCGTGCCGAGCGTGAGCCGGAGCGGCAGACGGCCACCACGGGGCGCTGCCGGTCGAGCTGGTCGAGCTGGCCCGGCAGCGCGGACAGCGGGATCGATCGGGCGCCGGGGATGCGGCCGAGCGGCCCGTCGAACTCGTCGGGCTCGCGCACATCGACCACCTGCACCGCGCCGGCAGGCAAGGCGTCGGCCAGGGCTTGGGGTTCGATCTGCCACAGGCCGGCAAAGCTGCGGTGCAGGCGCGCCCACCCCGGCTCGGCCCAGGCCGCATCGGCCTGCTCGGCCTCGGGCTGGCCACATTTCAGGTTGGCCGGCACCGCGATGTCGATCTGCTTGGGATGCGGCAGGTGCAGGTTGTCCATGTGGCCACGGAAGTCGTCGATGCTGACCTCGCCGCCCAGGCGCGGGTTGTGCTGCCGCTCTTCCTGCACGCTGCTCGAGGTGCAGCCGTTGTAGTCGTGCGCCGGGTAGACGGTGCAGGTTGCGGGCAGCGTGAACAGTTGCTGGTGCACCGAGGTGAACAGCGTGCCGGCATTGCCCTGCTGGAAGTCGGTGCGACCACAACCGCGGATCAGCAGGCAATCGCCGGTGAATGCGCGGCTCTCGTCGTCGAGCACGAAGCTGAGGCAGCCGTCGGTGTGGCCGGGCGTGGCCCGCACGCCGACCCAGCGGCGGCCGAATTCGACGCGGTCGCCATGGGCGAGCCAGCGGTCGGCGCCCTCGGCGCCGGCCTCGTGGGCCGCCGCGGCGAGCGCGATGCGGCTGCCCAGGTGGCTGCGCAACAGCCACGCCCCCGTCACATGGTCGGCATGCACGTGCGTCTCGAGCGTCCATCGCAAGGCCAGCCCCAGTTCCTCGACCAGCGCGGCATCGCGCCGGGCCTGCTCGAAAACCGGGTCGATCAACACCGCCTGACCGCTCTCGCGGTCGGCCAGCAGGTAGGTGTAGGTGGATGAGCGGGCGTCGAAGAGCTGGCGGAAGATGAGCATGCCGCGATCATCGGCAGCCGCAGCGGTTCTGGCAAGGGTTCGACACCCGCGCGCTGCCTGCCTTCGCAGGCCGCAGCCTGGATCTACCGCCACAGGCCGAGCGGGTGGCGCGTCCAGCCGATGCTGAACAGGGTCGCGAACACCGTCAAGGCGGCGATGAAAAAGGCCGCCCGCGCAGCCGTGCTGGCGGCGCGCTGCAAAGCCCAGCTGCCCAGCGCGATGTAGAGCACGAGCAGCACCAGCTTGACGCCGAGCCAGTGCTCGCGCAGCGGATGGAGCTGCAGCAGGGTCCACAACGTCGCGCCGGCCATCAACAACAGCGTGTCCACGACGACGCTGCCGGCACGCAGCCAGCGGTGCAGCGGCCAGCGGGCACCGGCCAACACGCCGGCACCGCGCAGCGAGAACAGCAGGCCGCTCACGACCACCAACGCCAGATGCGCCTGCCGGATCGGCGGCACCCACGCCAGATCGATCATCGGGCCGTGCCGAGCGCCACACCCGGCGTCAGCAGCCGCTCGATCAGCGCGCGCACGGTCGCGATGCGTTCGCCGAACGGCAGTGCGCCAGCGCCGCGGAAGAACAAGCCCTTGTCGACCTCGCCACGCAGCGCCGAAGCCAGGCGCTGGTCGATGCAGAACTGGCCCCAGCCCGGCAGACCATCGCGCAAACCGCATTGAGCCAGGCAGTCCCAGGCCAAGGTGCAGCGCGACTTCTTGTGCACCGTCCGCTGCAGGCGCGGCAGCGCATCGAGGTAGTTGCGCAGCCAGCGGGTCTTCACCGCACGCGCGGGCAGGCCGGCGACGCTGGTGAACTCGACCATGTCCTCGTCGCGCGCCGCGGCCAGCACCTGCTTGAAGGCCGGATGCGCGTCGCATTCCTCGGTCGCGACGAAGGGCGTGCCGAGCTGCACCGCGGCTGCGCCGTGCGACTGCCAGCGTGCGATGTCCTCGAACGTGCGGATGCCGCCGGCCACGATCAGCGGCACCTCGCGCTCGATGCCGGCGCTGCGCAGGAACGCCTGGGCCTCGGGCAGCACGCGCTCGAAGTCGAAGCGCGGGTCGTCGAGGTCTTCGACCTTGGCCGCGCCCAGATGCCCGCCCGCCCAGCGCGGGTGTTCGATGACGATCGCATCGGGCAGGCGCTGCTTGCGCTCCCATTTCTTGACGACCAGGGCAATGCCACGCGCGTCGGACAGGATCGGCACGAGTGCCGTCTGCGGATGCTCGCGCGCGAGTTCGGGCAGGTCCAGCGGCAGGCCGGCGCCGACCACCACCGCGTCGATGCCGGCTTCGAGCGAGGTGCGCACCAACGCCGGGTACTCGCTGACCGCGCGCATCACGTTGACGGCCAGCAGGCCGCGGCCGCCGGCGAGCTTGCGCGCGGCCGCGATCTCGCGCTGCAGGGCTTCGACGTTGGCTGCATCGACCACCGCCCGGGCCTGCGGCCCCGTGCCCTCGGCCTGGGTGCGCGCCATCAGGTCCGGATGGTGGCGCCGCAGGTCGATCGAGCTGATCGTGCCGACCGCGCCCTGCGCGGCCACGCTGCCCGCCAGGCGGTGCGCGGAAACGCCGACGCCCATGCCGCCCTGCACGATCGGCAGCAGCGCACGGCCGGCCAGATGCAGGGGCGCGAGGCCGCTGGCACGCCAGCGCGAGGCGAGATCAGGATCGCTCAGATGCAGTTCGTCCATGGGCCAGCCCCGCGTGGGATGCGAAACCCCCACCGTAACGGCGCTGGATGACGCGGTGC
>JAABTC010000366.1 GCA_011390055.1 Burkholderiales bacterium
GGCGCCGATCGTGGTGCATGCGCTGCCGCAGACGCTGGAAGCGCTGAAGAAGCACATCTTCAAAGGTAAGCGTCCGGCGAACCCGTCTTGAACGCGACGAAGGCAGACAAGACGATGGTGTCCACCAAGGCAGGAAGTGGACACCATGCAACAAGCCAAGCGCGCGACGCGCCGACGGCACGACGCTGATCTCAAGCAGCGCATCTTGGCCGAGTGCGACGAGCCCAGCGCCTCGGTGGCGCAGGTTGCCCTGTCGCACGGCTTGAACGCCAACCTCGTGCACAAGTGGCGGCGAGGCGTCGGTCACGCACGGTCAACGGCATCGGATCGACAAGCCGAGTTTGTTCCGGTGACCGTTGCGCGCGAGACGCCCGACGGTCCGCCCATCCGCATCGAACTGCGACGCGGCGCCACGACCGTCAATGTGGCCTGGCCACTGAGTGCGGCCGGGCACTGTGCAGGCTGGCTGCGCGAGCTGCTGCGTTGATCCGTATCGACGCCGTGTGGCTGGCCGTGGCGCCGCTGGACATGCGTGCCGGCACCGAAGCTGCACTGGCCCGCGTGGTCGGTGTCTTCGGCGCGGCTCGCCCGCACCATGCCTACCTCTTCGCCAACCGGCGCGCCAACCGCATGAAGGTGCTCGTACACGACGGCATCGGCGTGTGGCTGGCCGCGCGCCGGCTGCACAGCGGCAAGTTCATCTGGCCCCAAGACAGCGGCACGACATTGACGCTCAGCCACGCTCAGCTCGACGCCCTCGTGCTCGGCCTGCCGTGGCAGCGCATCGGTGAGGCCGGCGTCATCACCGTCTTGTAGACGCTGCGGGGCGAACACTGCAATTGCCGAAACTGCTGATGCGCATGGGCGTACCGGCGGGCACGATCACGCTCCGTGATCGCCGACGAACTCATCGACACGCTGGCGCCGCAGCAACTGCGCCAGGCCCTGCGCAGCGCGCAGCAACTCGTCGCACGGCATGAGCGCGAGGTCGCCTTCAAGCAGACCACCATCGACAAGCTCACGCACGAGATGGCTGTGCTCAAGCGGCTGAAGTTCGCTGCCAGGAGTGAAGCCTACAGCGCCGAGCAAAAGAGCCTGCTCGAAGAGACACTGGACGCCGACCTGGCCGCGCTGGCCGCGGAGATCGAGGTCCATCAACCCAGCAAGCCCGAAGGGCGACAGCAGCCCAAGCGACAGCCGCTGCCGGCGCACCTGCCGCGCCGCGAGGTCCGCTACGAGCCCGACAACACCACCTGCGGCTGTGGCCAAGCGATGAAGCGCATCGGCGAAGACCTGGCCGAGAAGCTCGACTACCAGCCCGGTGTCTTCACCGTCGAGCGCCACGTGCGCGGCAAGTGGGTCTGCGGCTGCTGCGAGAAGTTGGTCCAGGCGCCGGTGCCGGCGCATGTGATCGACAAGGGCATCCCGACCACCGGCTTGTTGGCCCAGGTGCTGGTGGCCAAATACCTCGATCACCTGCCGCTGTACCGGCAGGAAGCCATCTTCGAGCGGGCCGGCATGGCCATAGCGCGATCAACACTCGCGCAGTGGGTCGGCGAATGCGGCGTGCAGTTGCAGCCGTTGGTCGATGCACTGACGGCCGAGATGCTCCAGCACCGCGTGCTGCATGCCGACGAGACGCCGGTGGCGATGTTGAAGCCCGCGGGCCAGCGCGATGGCAAGACGCACCGCGCCTACCTGTGGAGCTATTGCACGTCGAGCTACAACCCCATGCGCGCGGTCGTCTTCGACTTCGCCGACAGCCGCGGCGGCCAGCACGTGCGCGCGTTCCTCGGCCTGCCGGGCAACGAACAGCACCCCGGCTGGAAAGGCAAGCTCGTCACGGACGACTTCAGCGGCTACAAGGCCTGCTTCGAACTCGGTGTCACCGAGGCCGGCTGCATGGCGCACGCCAGGCGCAAGTTCCATGAACTGTGGGTCCACCATCAAAGCGCACTCGGCGAGCGGGCGCTGAAGTTCTTCATCCAGCTGTATGAGATCGAGCGCGAGGTGCGCAACCTGCAGGCGGACGAACGAAGAGTGATCCGGCAGGAAAAGACTCAGCCGATTGCCGATGCGCTCCACCAGTGGCTGACGCAGCAACGGCAGAAGGTGCCCGACGGGTCAGCCACCGCCCGGGCGATCGACTACAGCTTGAAGCGTTGGCCCGCGCTGGTGCGCTTCATCGACGACGGCGAGTTGCCGATCGACAACAACTGGGTCGAGAACCAGATCCGGCCGATCGCCATCGGGCGCAACAACTGGCTGTTCGCCGGCAGCTTGCGTGCGGGCAAGCGAGCTGCGGCGGTGATGAGCCTGGTGCACTCGGCGCGGTTGAATGGGCACGACCCCTACGCGTACCTGCGCGACGTACTCGAGCGATTGCCGACGCAGCCGGCCAGTCGGATTGCGGAGTTGCTGCCGCATCGCTGGCAAGCGCCGTGATCAGCGGCCTAGACAACATCGCGGCGCTGGTCGAGGGCGGCGGCGAGATCACGCTGGGTCACCTGGACGCCATCGGCAAATGCATCGCAAGCGCTACCGACGACGCGCAGTGCCTGGCCATGCTCGTGCGCCGCAAAGGCGAGCCGCTCGACGCCTTGCTGCAGCGGCTCGATGCTGCGATCGCCGACGCGTACGAGAACGAGCACTTCACCGACGAAGTTAACGTCCCACCCGTACCGGCCTCGAAGCGGCGACGCTGAACTCGTCAAGACGGGTTCGCCGGACGCTTACACCGCGCCTACCTGTGGAGCTATTGCACGTCGAGCTACAACCCCATGCGCGCGGTCGTCTTCGACTTCGCCGACAG
>JAABTC010000367.1 GCA_011390055.1 Burkholderiales bacterium
AGTGAGCGCAGCGAACGTAGCGAGTTCGGCCACGGGGCCACGAGACCGAGTACCGCAGGGCACCCTCGCGCAGCGAGGGCAAGCCGCTAAGCCCCGCCCAGCCTCCGCCCGGCGACTTGCAACGCGCGAACCGCATGAAAAGCGCCATTGAACCCAGAAAGTGAACACACCATGACCACCCTCCCTGGACTCGACTTTCAACTCGGCGAAGACATCGACGCGCTGCGCGATGCGGTGCGCAGTTTTGCGCAGGCCGAGATCGCGCCGCGCGCGCAGGAGATCGACCGCAGCGACCAGTTCCCGATGGACCTGTGGCGCAAGATGGGCCAGCTCGGCGTGCTCGGGATCACCGTGCCGGAGGAAGACGGCGGTGCCAACATGGGTTACCTGGCGCACATGGTCGCCATGGAGGAGATCAGCCGCGCGAGCGCGTCGATCGGGCTGTCGTACGGCGCGCACTCGAACCTGTGCGTGAACCAGCTGAAGCGCAACGGCAGCGAAGCACAGAAGGCGAAATACCTGCCCAAGCTGATCAGCGGCGAACATGTCGGCGCGCTGGCGATGAGCGAGCCCGGCGCCGGCTCCGACGTGCTGAGCATGAAGCTGAAGGCCGAGGACAAGGGCGGCGTCTACCTGCTCAACGGCAGCAAGATGTGGATCACCAACGGGCCCGACGCCGACACGATGGTGGTCTACGCCAAGACCGAACCCGAACTCGGCGCGCGCGGCGTGACGGCCTTCATTGTCGAGAAAGGCATGAAGGGTTTTTCGACCGCGCAGAAGCTCGACAAGCTCGGCATGCGCGGCAGCCACACCGGCGAGATGGTGTTCGCCGACGTCGAGGTGCCGGCCGCCAACATCCTGGGCACGCTCAACGGCGGCGCCAAGGTGCTGATGAGCGGCCTCGACTACGAACGCGCGGTGCTGGCGGCCGGTCCGATCGGCATCATGCAGGCCGTGATGGACAACGTGATCCCGTACACCCATGACCGCAAGCAGTTCGGCCAGAGCATCGGCGAGTTCCAGCTCATCCAGGGCAAGGTGGCCGACATGTACACCGTGCTGCAGGCCGCGCGCGCCTTCTGCTACACGGTCGGCAAGAACCTCGACCTGCTGGGCGCGGGCCACGTCCGCCAGGTGCGCAAGGACTGCGCCAGCGTGATCCTGTGGTGCGCCGAAAAGGCCACCTGGATGGCCGGCGAAGGGATTCAGATCTTCGGCGGCAATGGCTACATCAACGAGTACCCGCTCGGCCGGCTCTGGCGTGATGCGAAGCTCTACGAGATCGGTGCCGGGACCTCGGAGATCCGCCGCATGCTGATCGGGCGCGAGTTGTTTTCGGAAACGATGTGATGGACCTGAAAGAGCTCTTCGAGCGCAACCGCGCGTGGGCGGCAGCGACCACGCGGCGCGACCCCGGCTTCTTCACCCGCCTGGCCGGCCAGCAATCGCCGCGCTACATGTGGATCGGCTGCGCCGACAGCCGGGTGCCGGCCAACGAGATCACCGGCCTCGACCCGGGCGAAGTCTTCGTGCACCGCAATGTCGCCAACGTCGTGGTGCACAGCGACCTGAACGCGCTGTCGACGATCCAGTTCGCGGTGGAGCACCTGAAGGTCGAGCACATCATCGTCGTCGGCCACTACGGCTGCGCCGGCGTGCGCGCCGCGATGCGTGGCATCCGCGTGGGCCTGGCCGACAACTGGCTGCGCCACGTGCAGGACGTGCGGCTGCGCCACAGGAAGCGTCTGGACCACCTGCCCGAGGCCGAGCAGGAGAACATCCTGTGCGAAATGAACGTGATCGAGCAGGTCGGCAACGTCGCACTTTCGACCGTGCTGCAGGACGCCTGGGCGCGCGGCCAGCAGGTCTCGGTGCACGGCTGGGTCTACGGCGTCGGCGACGGGCTTCTGAAGGACCTGGAGGTGACGATGGACCAGCCCGAGACCGTCGTCGAAGTCTTCGGTGCCGCCTTCAAGCGCTACCCGCGCGTGTCCGGCGGCGAAGACGATTGAATCGGTCGGACATGCCCGCCCAGCCGCCCCCGATCGACCTCGGCCTTTCGGGTTGGTGCCTGCGAGCCTGGCAAGCTGGCGACGCAGTTTCGCTGGCTGCGCACGCGAACGACCCCGACGTCAGTCGCTGGATGAGCGACGGATTTCCACATCCCTACACCCTGGCCCTCGCCGAGTCGTGGGTCGAGCGTGGGCACGTCGATTTCGGCGGCGACCACTGGGCGATCTGCTGCGATGACGTGGCGGTCGGTGGGTGCGGCATCCATCCGCAGGACGGGCCCTTGCGCTGCAATGCCGAAGTGGGCTGGTGGCTGGCCCAACCGCATTGGGGCCGCGGCGTGGTCACACGCGTGGCCGCGACCCTCGTCGAACTGGCCTTTGCCAATCCAGGGATCACCCGGGTGTTCGCACCGATCCATGCCGGCAACCGACGGTCGATGCGCGTGGCTGAGAAAAACGGTTTTGTGCTCGAAGGCGTGCAACGCCAGGGCGCAGTGAAGGACGGGCAGGTCATCGACCGCTGGATCTACGCCCGGTACCGAAACTGAGCCGCCGAACGCGTCTTCCCGCGCAAGCCATGTTTCCCCAACTCACCGACCCGCGTGCCGTCGACATCGCCCAGGCGATGCTCGAAGGATTCAACCGTCATTACCGGCTGTTCAACGACACCACGCGCGCGGCGCAGGCGCGCTTCGAGGCGGCCGACTGGCATGGCCAGCAGCAGGCGCAGCGGGAACGCATCGAGTTCTACGACCTGCGGGTGGGCGAGGCGACCGCGCGCCTGA
>JAABTC010000368.1 GCA_011390055.1 Burkholderiales bacterium
AGCGTGTGCATCCTGTACGCCGCCCAGACCCTCACGCTGTGGGTGCTGCCGCGTTTTCGCGGCCCCGGCCGGCGCACGCAGAGCCGGCTCACGCGACGCCAGTGGTTCGCCACGATCGGTTTCGATCTGCTGGTCTTCTCGTTGCTGCACGCGCTCGACCCGGGCAGCGCGTTCAACTATGTGGCATTGCTGGTGCTTCCGGTCCTGATGGCGGGGGTGCTGACCGCACGCTTGCCGGCGCTCGCCACGGCCGCGGCGATCTCGCTGATGCTGTTGGCCGCGGCCTGGCGCAGCGGCCTCGGCCTGGGTGACTTCACCGCGACGATGACGCCGGCTGGCCTGGCCGGCGTCGGCTTCTTCGTGATCATTCTTCTGACCGGCGAGTTGGCCAGCCGCCTCGCGCGAGAAGAACGCACCGCGCGCGGCAGCCTCGAGCTCGCGCGCCAGCAGGCCCAGCTGAACCGGCTGGTCATCGAAGAAATGGTCGATGGTGTGCTGGTGATCGACCGACGGGCCCGGGTGCGCGCGGCCAACCCCGCCGCCCGGCGCCTGCTGGCGCAGCGCGGGTTGGCCCGGGCGGCGCCGTTCCAGCTGCAGGACGAGCCGGCCTGGACCGATCTCGTCGAGCTGGTGCGCCTGGCGTTCGAGGCCGGCCGCTGGCCCGAGGCCCGCGCCGAAGTCACGCTTGCCTTCGCTGCGGGCAGCACCCGCACGCTGCGGCTGCGAGCGCGCTTCACCCGCACGCGCAACCTTGCCACCGCGGGCGCGGCCGGCGCCGAAGCTGCAACGCCCGACGCTCCGGCCAACCCGCCCGAAGCGTTCTGCGTCGTCTTCCTCGAAGACCTGCGCAGCATCCAGGCCCGCACGCGCCAGGAGAAGCTGGCGGCGATGGGGCGCGTCTCGGCCGGCATCGCGCACGAGATCCGCAACCCGCTCGCGGCCATCGCGCAGGCCAATGCGCTGCTCGCTGAAGAGGCGGTCGGCGCCGAGCAGCAGATGCTGACTGCGATGGTGGCCGACAACGTGCGCCGCCTGAAGCGGCTGGTCGACGATGTGATGGAAGTGGCGCCGGGCATCGATGCCAGCGCGCGCACGGTCGACCTGGGCGCCGAGGTGGGTCGCATCGTGATTGACTGGGCCCGCACCAGCGACATCGAGCTCGGTCCGGCCAGCCGCCTGCAGATGGTGCTGCCGAACGAACCGATGGTGGTGCAGTTCGACCCCGACCACCTGCGCCGTGTGTTGGTCAACCTGCTCGACAACGCGCGCCGCTACGCAGGCGAGCAGCCCGGTGCCATCGTGTTGCGATGCGAGGCCACCGGCGGCGGGCAGGTGCGGCTGTCGCTCGCCAGCGATGGCGATCCGATCCCGGCCGACGTCGAGCACTTCCTGTTCGAACCGTTCTTCTCGACGCGCAGCCGCGGCACCGGGCTGGGCCTGTACATTTGTCGCGAGCTTTGCGAGCGCTACGGCGGCAGCATCGACTACTGGCAACATCCGGAGGGCAGCCTGCACCGCAACGAATTCGTCGTGACCGCACGGCTCGCGGCAGCCAACCTGGACCCCCGTGCGAGCCTGAACCCATGACGTCCAATGCACCCGCCCATTTCAGCCTGCTCGTCGTCGACGACGAGCCGGACCTGCGCACCCTCTACGAGCTGACGCTGCTGCGCGAAGGCTACGACGTCGAGACCGCGGGCTCCGTCGAGGACGCGCTGCTGCACTTGAAGGACCGCACCTACAGCGCGCTGATCACCGACATGCGGCTGCCGGACGGCAGTGGCCTGGACCTGCTGGCCAAGCTCGAACAAGGCGGCCGGCGCGAAAAGGCGATCGTGATCACGGCCTATGGTTCGGCGGAGAACGCGGTCGAGGCGCTGAAGGCCGGGGCCTACGACTACCTCACCAAGCCGGTCGATTTGCGGCAATTCCGCGGCGTCGTGGCCTCTGCGCTCGGACGCGCGCCGCAGAGCGCACCCACCGTCGTGCCTTCGAGCCTGCCAAGCGAGGCCGGACAGCCGCCGCAGCGCCCGCGGCCCGCGCCGCGCGACAACGCCCGTCAGTCGCCGCCCGATCTCACCCGCGGCGAAGCGCCGCCGCGCCCGGTGATCGACCCGGCCGATGCGGTGCCGCACGCGTTGCGGCGCTTGTCGGGCAACTCGTCGGCGATGCAGCAGGTGCGCTCGTTGATCGAGAAAGTGGCGCGCAGCATGGCGCCGGTGCTGGTGCAGGGCGAGTCGGGCACCGGCAAGGAACTGGTGGCACGCGCCATCCATGATGTGAGTCCACGCGCCGGCCAGCCTTTCATGGCCGTCAACTGCGGCGCGATTCCCGAGCACTTGCTGGAAGCCGAGTTCTTCGGCTACCGCAAGGGCTCGTTCACCGGTGCGAACGAAGACCGCGAGGGCTTCTTCCAGGCCGCGCACGGAGGCACCTTGTTCCTCGACGAGATCGGCGACCTGCCGCTGGCGATGCAGAGCAAGCTGTTGCGGGTGATCCAGGAACGTTCGGTGCGCCCGGTCGGCGCGGTGGTCGAGACGCCGATCAACGTGCGGGTGCTGAGTGCCACCCACAAGGACCTGGGCAGCGAAGTGCAGGCAGGGCTGTTCCGGCAAGACCTCTATTACCGCTTGAACGTCATCCAGATCCGCGTGCCGCCGCTGCGCGAGCGCGCCGACGACCTGCAGCCCATTTGTGCTGCGCTGCTCGAGCGCATCGCCCGCGACGCCGGCGTGTCGCCGGCACCCCGACTGTCGCGCGAAGCTTTCGAGCGTCTGACGCACTACGCCTTTCCGGGC
>JAABTC010000369.1 GCA_011390055.1 Burkholderiales bacterium
GCCGACGCCGGCGTGATCACGGCGCCGCGGACATTGGTCGTGCATGGCTGTGACGTCATCGCCGATGGCTTGGCTGCCGCCGCTGCCCGAGCGTTGAACCGCGAAGTCGAGCGCGACCTTTCCAGCCCCTGGACGGGCCTCAGCATCGACGGCGCGAGACTGGCCCTCACCGACGGGCGCGCGGCGAGCGAACTGGCCGCGCTTCGGGGCAGCGCCGACATCGCGGTCTTCGACCGATTCGACCCGAGCAACTCGTCTGCGCGTCCGCTGGCCTATGCCGTTGCCGAGGGCGCGGACGAAGCCTGGCAGAAGTTGGTGCCGGCCTGGTTGGCCGCGCTCGGTTTCGTGCCGGTGCGGCTGGCCGATATGCCGGGGCTGGTCGTCGCGCGCACCCTCGCGATGTTGATCAACGAGGCCGCCGACGCGGTGGGGCAAGGTGTGTGCAGCGCCGCGGGCGCGGATGCCGCGATGAAGCTCGGCGTCAACTACCCGCAAGGGCCCTTCGAGTGGCTGGCGGCGTGGAGCGCCGAAGGTGTGGTGAGCATCCTCGATGCGCTGGACGCCCACTACCGCGGTGAGCGCTACCGAGCGAGCCCATGGCTTCGGCGCCAGGCCCAAAACGTGCGATTACGGCAAGAACGCAACGCTGCGAGGCACGGGTCATGCGCCAAGCGATAGACCTCGGCCCCCATCTGCAGGCTCACCTGGGCGACGACGGTGTCGCCGAATTGGTGTTCGGCCCCGAGGGCAGCATGCCTGCCACCGACGCTCGCGGGCATGCCGAATTAGGTTCCATCTGGCAACGCCTGCAAGCCGAGCCCGGGGTGCGCGCGATCCTCGTGCGCAGCGTCGGCAAGGGCTTCTGTGCCGGCGGCACGCCCGACGTGGTTCAGAGCATGCTCGACAGCCAGACGGCGCGGCTGCGCGTAATGCAGGAGGGCCGGGCGATCGTGCAAGGCATGATCGACTGCGATCTGCCCATCGTCTCGGCCATCAACGGAGCGGCCGTCGGTGCCGGCGCCGCCGTCGCGCTGCTGGCCGATATCTCGATTGCAGGGCACCGGGCCAAGATCATCGACGGTCACACGAAGATCGGCGTCGCCGCAGGCGACCACGCAGCCGTGATCTGGCCGCTGCTGTGCGGCATGGCCAAGGCCAAATACCACCTGTTGCTGTGCAACGCCATAGACGGCGTCGAGGCCGAACGCATCGGACTGGTCAGCCTGGCCGTCGCTGACGATCAACTGCTGGACAAGGCGCGCGAGGTGGCACGGCAGCTCGCAGCGGGGAGCCCGACGGCACTGGCCTTCACCAAGCGCAGCTTGAACCATTGGCTGCGGGCCGCCTGGCCTGCGTTCGAACACTCGCTGGCGCTCGAAATCCTCGGCTTCGCGGGCGCCGACGCGCGCGAAGGCGTTGCTGCCGTGAATGAGCGGCGCCCTGCGCGGTTCGAGGCGCGGGCATGAAGTTTCTCGACCTCCAGGCCGGCCAGACCATCGAAGCCGGCCCCTATGCCGTGTCCGATCCTGCGGTGGCGCTGGCAACTCTTCAACCAAGCCGGCCGGGAAGTGCTGGACTTCGAAGCCACCAGCCTGTGCGATCTGGCCGGCGCGGTGCAGACAGCCAACCCGGCGTCGCGCTGACGACAGACGACAGAGGGCAACCGACATGATCACCCCCCAAGCCTTCATCTGCGACGCGATCCGCACGCCCTTCGGTCGCTATGGCGGGGCCTTGTCCAGCGTGCGCGCCGACGACCTCGGCGCCGTGCCCCTCAAGGCATTGATGACACGAAATCTGCAGGTGGACTGGGGCGCGATCACCGACGTGATCTACGGCTGCGCCAACCAGGCCGGCGAAGACAACCGCAACGTCGCTCGCATGGCCGCGTTGCTCGCAGGCCTGCCCGAGCAAGTGCCCGGCATGACGGTCAATCGCCTCTGCGGCAGCGGGCTCGATGCGCTGGGTACCGCAGCGCGTGCGATCAAGGCCGGCGAAGCCGCGCTGATGATCGCCGGCGGCGTCGAGAGCATGAGTCGCGCACCCTTCGTCATGCCCAAGGCCGAGAGCGCGTTCAGCCGCGGCAACGCGGTCTACGACACCACCATCGGCTGGCGCTTCATCAACGCGGAGATGAAGCGGCGCTACGGCGTCGACAGCATGCCCGAGACGGCCGAAAACGTCGCCACCGAGTTCCGCATCGAGCGCGAGGCGCAGGACCGCATGGCCCTGCGCTCGCAGCTCCGGGCGGTTGCGGCCCAGCAGGCCGGGCTCTTGGCGCGTGAGATCGCGCCGGTGACCGTTGCCGCAAAGAAGGGCGATCAGCTGGTGATCGACAAGGACGAGCACCCGCGGGAGACCAGCCTCGAAGCGCTGGCCAAGCTCAAGGGCGTCGTGCGGCCGGACGGCACCGTGACCGCCGGCAACGCCAGCGGCGTGAACGACGGCGCCTGTGCACTGCTGCTGGCCAACGAGGCCGCGGCAGCGCGCCACGGGCTGACGCCGCGCGCCCGCGTGGTGGCCATGGCCACGGCTGGACTGGCGCCGCGCATCATGGGCATGGGCCCGGCCCCCGCAACACGCAAGGTGCTGGAGCTGACCGGCCTGACGCTGGGCCAGATGGACGTGATCGAGCTGAACGAGGCGTTCGCAGCGCAGGGCTTGGCGGTGCTTCGGGACCTGGGCTTGCGTGACGACGACGAACGGGTGAACGTGTGGGGCGGCGCCATCGCGTTGGGCCACCCTTTGGGCGCAAGCGGCGCACGCTTGGCCACGACTGCCGTCAACCAGCTCC
>JAABTC010000370.1 GCA_011390055.1 Burkholderiales bacterium
GGTGCTGCGCTACAACCTGGCGCGGCGTGCCGAGCGCGCGAGGGGGTTCGAAATCGGCCGCGTCTACCGGCGCGATGCCAGCGTTCAAGCCGGTGCCACCCAGGTGGCCGGGGTGGACCAGCCACTGCGTGTGGCCGGCCTGGCCTACGGCCCGGTCGACGAACTGCAGTGGGGTGTGGCCGAGCGCAACGTCGACTTCTTCGACGTGAAGGGCGATGTGCAGGCCCTGCTGGCGCCGCGCGCGGCGCGCTGGGTGGCGGCCGAGCATCCGGCCTTGCATCCAGGGCGCAGCGCACGTGTGGACGTCGAGGGCCGCGCGGTCGGCTGGTGCGGCGAGCTGCACCCGCGCTGGTGTCGCCTGTTCGACCTGCCGCGCGCGCCGATGGTGTTCGAGCTCGACCTCGAGGCCACCCTGGCGCGGCCGGTGCCGCAGGCGCAGCCCGTGCCGAAGCTGCAGTCGGTGACGCGCGACGTGTCGCTGCTGGTGCCGGCCGCGGTGGCGCACGACGCCCTGACCGACACCGCGATGGCCGACGCCAGCGGGCTCACGCGCTCGGTGCGTCTCTTCGATCTGTACCTGCCGCCGGCCGAAGGCGGCAGCGGGGTGGCGGCCGAGCGGCGCATGGCGGTGCGCATCGAACTGCGCGACGACGCCCATACCCTGACCGACGAGCGCGTCGAAGACTGCCTGCGCACGACCCTGCAGCGCTTGCACGACACCCTGGGCGTTCGCGCTCGATTGGCTTGAGGCAGGCGCTGCGATGACGATCCCCGCCGACCCGCCCGCGCGTGCCACGCGCGTGCTGCTGCCCTCGATCGAGACGCCGACGCTGACCAAGGCGGAGCTGTCCGACCTGCTGTTCGAACGCCTGGGTTTGAACAAGCGCGAATCCAAAGACATGGTCGAAGCCTTCTTCGACATCGTCAATGCGGCCCTGGTGAGCGGCGACGACGTCAAGCTCTCGGGCTTCGGCAACTTCAACATCCGGCGCAAGGCGCCGCGGCCCGGGCGCAACCCGCGCACCGGGGAAGCGATCCCGATCAAGGCCCGCAACGTGGTCACATTTCACGCCAGCCACAAATTGAAGGGCCTGGTACAAGGCGACATCGTCGCCGATGAAGAGTTCGACTAAAGTCTCAGCTTTCCCACTGAAACCCATTGATTTCAATGGAGAAAGCGCTTCCGGCCATCCCTGCAAAGCGCTACTTCACGATTGGTGAAGTGAGCGACTTGTGCGGCGTGAAGCCGTACGTGCTGCGCTATTGGGAACAGGAGTTCAGCCAGCTCAAGCCGATGAAGCGGCGCGGCAACCGGCGCTACTACCAGCACCATGAAGTCCTGCTGATCCGGCGCATTCGCGATCTGCTGTACGAGCAGGGCTTCACCATCAGCGGTGCACGCAACCGCTTGGCCGATGCCCCGCTGCCACTGCGCAACCTGCTGCATCCCGTGGCCCTGGGGGGCGCCGACGACCCGTTCGACGAAGACGAGATCGGTGACGAAAGCGACGAAGGCCTCGACGCCCCCGCCGCTGCCGGCCCGCTCGACCTGCGTGCCGAGTTGATCGCCATCCGTGCCTTGCTGGAAGGCTAGGAGCGGCTGATCCAGGCAGGCAGCTATACTGCGCCCTTCGTCGGGGTGTAGCGCAGCCTGGTAGCGCACTTGCATGGGGTGCAAGGGGTCGCGAGTTCGAATCCCGCCACCCCGACCATAAACACAACGCCTTAACGGTCACGAGCCGTTAGGGCGTTTGCCGTTTGATTTGCTGCCGTAGGAAGCGTCTTCATGCGTCGTCGCCTCGCCCTGATCTGTGCGCTGCTGACGTTTTCGACCGCCGGTGCCACGGCCCAGCCGATCTTCGACTCCCATCTGCACTACAGCCACGACGCCTGGGAGACGTTGCCGCCCAAGGCGGCCATCGCGATCTTGCGCAAGGCGGGGCTCAGGGCGGCGATGGTCTCGAGCAGCAGCGACGAGGGCACGCAGCGGCTCCATGCCGAGGCGCCCGACCTGGTGATCCCGGTGCTGCGGCCGTACCGCCACCGTGGCGAGCTGGGTTCGTGGGTGCGCGACCCGAGCATCGTGGCGCATCTGGAATCGCGCTTGAAGGCGTACCGTTACGTGGCCATCGGCGAGTACCACGTCTTCGGCGCCGACGCCGACCTGCCCGTGGTGCGGCGCGTTGTCGAACTGGCGCGCGAGCACAAGCTCTACCTGCATTCGCACTCCGACGCCGACGCGATCGAGCGTCAGTTCAAGCAGGATCCAAACGCGCGCATCCTGTGGGCGCACGCGGGCTTCGATGCACCCGACAAGGTGCGCGAGATGCTGCGCAAGCACGAGAACCTGTGGTGCGACCTGGCCTTTCGCAGCGAGCACGCCGTCGACGGCAAGGTCGATCCGGCCTGGCGCGCTGCCTTCCTGGAGTTTCCCGACCGCTTCCTGGTCGGCACCGACACCTACACGCCCGAGCGCTGGCATTTCGTCGTCGAGCACGCGAACTGGTCGCGCCAGTGGCTCGCGGACCTGCCGCCGGAGGTGGCCGAACGCATCGCCTACAAGAACGGCGACGCGCTGTTCGGCTCGATGCTGAAGCGGCCCTGACGTGGCCGTGCGACTTGCCGCGCTGCTGCTGTCCGCGGCCCTGCCCGCCGCGGCGGCTTGCCCGCTTGCGGCACCCGCCTTGCAGCAGGGCGGCGTGCAGGCGAGCTGGAAGGTCGATGGCCTGCCGATCGCGGTGGGCCGCCACTTCGCGCTGGAGGTGCAGGTCTGCCCGGCAGACGCGGTG
>JAABTC010000037.1 GCA_011390055.1 Burkholderiales bacterium
ACGCGGGTGCGCTTGCAAGGCCGGGGCTGGGCAGCCAGCGGGCGCTTCGGTGAGGCGGTCGGCGGGTACGCCGACTGCACTGCGGTGCTCGGTCTCTGGGCCCCGTGGCTTCCGTCCGTTCGCCCTGAGGTATCGAAGGGCCGCGCGGGGCTTCCTTCGATACCTCAGGATGATCGGAAAGACCTCAGCCCGAACGGATTCCTGTGTTTGCATGAGCAAAAAGTGCGCCCCGCAGGCGCGCCCGCCGGCAGCCCAGCCCTGGCCTTGCGGGCAACAGCTCGTCGCGAAGCGCGATGCCATCCAAGCGAAGCCTCTGGCTTCGCGTGGAGTGAAGCGAGCTTGGGGGCCTCATTTCACACCCGCTCGAAGTCGATGAAGCGCCGCTCGATGTCGACACCGCGAAGCCGCACGCGCAGGGCGTCGCCGACATCCAGGCCTTCGAACCCTCCGACGACGCGGCCTTCGACCATCGGGGCGTCGATGCGCACGAAGATGCCCTTGGGCGGCACACCGGTGACGGTGGCGTCGAACACGTCGCCGATGCGGCCTTGCAGCAGGTGCGCGGCGGCGGCCTTCAGCACCCGGCGCTCGACCGTCGAGGCCTGGTCTTCCTGCAGCGTGCTGTGCGCGGCGATCGCGGCCAGCGCATCGAGTGTGTAGGGCGCGGGGGCACCGGCCAGGCTGGCCTTGATCAGGCGTTGGGTCACCAGGTCGACATAGCGCCGGTTGGGCGCCGTCGAGTGGGCGTAGTCGTTGACGGCGAGGCCGAAATGGCCTGCCGGTGCGGCGTCGGGGCCGGCAGCGGCGTACGCGCCCGAGCCGAGCAGCTTGACGACCGACAACGACAGGTGCTCGAAGCCCGCCGGGTCGCGGGCGCGTTCGCCGAGCAGGAATCGGTCGAGGGCAGGGGCATCGGGCGTGGGTGGCAGGGCGGTGCCCAGGCGCTCGGCCAGTTTCTGCAGCCGGTCCCAGCGGCTGGGCGCTTGCAGCACCCGGCGCAACGACGGCTGCCCGCGCTCGGTGAGAAAGCGCGCGGCGGCGCCGTTGGTGGCGATCATCAGGTCGGCGATCAGGTCCTTGGCGCGGTTCTTCCGATCGGCACGCAGGTCGACCAGTTGACCGTCCACGAACACCGGGCGGGCCTGTGCAGTGGCGACGTTCAGGGCGCCGCGTCGGTGCCGCCATTGGCGCAGCGCTTGGGCCACGGCGTCGTGCAGGTGCAGCTGTGTTGCCAGCGCCGCACTCGCAGCCACGGCTGCCGGCGCGGGGCCCTGGCCGTCGAGCCAGGCCGCGACGCTGTCGTAGGCCAGCTTGGCCTGGTTGCGCACGCAAGCGCGGTAGAGCTGTGAAGCCGCGATCGTGCCGCTGGCATCGATCGTCATCTCGACCACCACCGCCAGGCGCTCCTGGCCTTCGTGCAGCGAGGTGAGGTCGTTCGACAGGCGCGGCGGCAGCATCGGGAACACGCCGGCCGCCGTGTAGACCGAGGTGGTGTTGAGCGCCGCATGCGTGTCGGCCGGGCTGCCCTGCGGCACGCGCGCATCGACGTCGGCCACCGCCACGGCCAGGCGCACCGTGCCGCCCGGCAGCGCTTCGGCCCAGCTCAGCTGGTCGAGATCCTGCGTGTCGTCGTTGTCGATCGAGAACCAGGGCTGGTGCCGCAGGTCACGGATGTCGCCGTCGCCGGGAAGATCGTCGGCGCCGGCCGCTTCGGCCTGGGCCAGCACGGCCGCGGGAAAGTCCGGTTCGAGGCCCTGCACGCGCATCTCCTGCGCGGCGATGTCGGCCAGGGCGATGCGCTGGACGGGCGGCATGCGCAATCGGGGCTCGTTGCCTGCGCGCAGTCGGTCAGCCGGCCTGCAGCGCGCGTTCGACGATCTCGCGCACGCCGCTCGAAAGCTGCTCGCGCGCGGCGACACGGGCAATGGCCTCGCGCGCGCCCGAACGGTACGGCTCGTCCAGCATGCTCCAGCGGTCCATCACCCGGGCGATGCGCGCGGCCAGCTGCGGGTTGAGGGCATCGATCTGGATCACCTGGTCGGCCCAGAAGCGGTAGCCTGCCGCATCGGTGCGGTGGAAGGCCGCCGGGTTGCCGGCACAGAACGCCTGCACCAGGCTGCGCGCGCGGTTCGGGTTCTTCAGCGTGAAGTCGGCATGCCGCGTGAGCTGCTGGACACGGGCGAAGCTGCGGCCGTCGGCGCGCTCGGGCATGTGGGCCTGCAGGGCGAACCATTTGTCGACCACCAGCGCATCGTCGGCAAAGCGGGCATGGAAGTGTGCCAACGCGGCGTCGGCCAGCGCCGCGTGCGAATGCGTCAGCGCCGTCAGGGCGCCCAGGCGCTCGGTCATGTTGCCGGCATCCTCGACGCGCTGGTAGGCACGGCCGGGCCAGACCGCGTCGCCGCTGGCGGCCGCGTCCAGGCACAGCATGCGCAGGGCGAGATTGCCGAGCGCACGACGCCCGGCACTGACCGGGTCGGGCGTGTACGCACCCGCGACGCCGTGCTGCTCGAAGGCCCAGACCCAGTCGGCATGCAGTTCGCGCGCCAGCTGGGCCAGGGCGGCTTCGCGCACCGCATGGATGCGTTGCGGATCGAAGCGCTCCATCTGCTCGGCCAGCAGGCTCTCGTCGGGCAGTTGGAGCACCAGGGCCTTGAACGCCGGGTCCAGCGTCGGGTGGCGCAGCACGCCGCGCATCGCGTCGAGGAAGGTGGCGTCGAGCCCGCCGTCGCCGTCGCCGCGGATGGCGGCGTGCAGCAGGTTGGCGGCCAGGCGCTGCCCGGCCTCCCAGCGGTTGAAGGGGTCGCTGTCGTGCTGCAGCAGCACGCCCAGGTCGGCGGTCGAGAGGGCCTCGGTCAGGATCACCGGGGCCGAGAACCCGCGCAGCAGCGATGGCACCGGCTCGCTCGGCACATCGACGAAGGTGAAGAAGCTGCGCCGTTCATCGACCACCAGCACGCGCTCGGTGGCCCCGGTCGGTGCCTCGTCCTCGAGCCGCAGCACCATCGCCTGCCCGTCGCGGCCGACCAGGCCCAGGCTGACCGGGATGACCCACGGCTGCGGCGTCGGCTGGCCCGCGACGGCGCGGCCGTGCTGTTCGAAGCCGAGGGTGTAGCTGCGGCTCGGCGCGTCGTAGCGTCCCCGTGCAGAAAGCTGGGGCGTGCCGGCCTGGCCGTACCAGCGCTTGAAAGCGTCCAGGCGCGAGGCCAGCGCCGAGCCGGGGTTGGCGTCGGCGATGGCCTGGGCGAAGTCGTCGCAGGTGACGGCCTGGCCGTCGTGGCGCTCGAAGTACAGCGCCATGCCCCGGGTGAAGCCTTCGCGGCCGACCAGCGTGTGCATCATGCGCACCACCTCGGCGCCCTTCTCGTAGATCGTCGGCGTGTAGAAGTTGTCGATCTCGACATAGGCGTCGGGGCGCACCGGGTGGGCCATCGAGCCGGCGTCTTCGGGAAACTGGCGCTCGCGCAGCGTCTTCACGTCGGCGATGCGCTTGACGGCCCGGGCGCTGGCCGTGCCCGCCATGTCCATGCTGAATTCCTGGTCGCGGAAGACCGTCAGGCCTTCCTTGAGCGACAGCTGGAACCAGTCGCGGCAGGTGATGCGGTTGCCGGTCCAGTTGTGGAAGTACTCGTGCGCCACCACGCTCTCGATGCCGAGGTAGTCGTCATCGGTGGCGGTGGCCGGGCTGGCGAGCACGAACTTGGTGTTGAAGATGTTCAACCCCTTGTTCTCCATCGCGCCCATGTTGAAGTCGCTGACCGCGACGACCATGAAGCGGTCCAGGTCCAGCGGCAGGTTGAAGCGCGCTTCGTCCCAGACCACCGAGGCCACCAGCGAATTCATCGCATGCTCGGTCTTGCCCAGGTCTTCGCGCCGCACGTAGATCTCCAGCAAATGCTCCTTGCCGCTGCGGGTGCGGACCGGCTGGCGGCGCACCGAAAGTTTGCCGGCCACCAGCGCGAACAGGTAGCAGGGCTTGGGGTAGGGGTCGTGCCACTTGGCATAGTGGCGCCCGGCACCGCCCTGGGTCAGATCACCTTGCTCGACCAGGTTGCCATTGGCCAACAGCACCGGAAAGCGAGCCTTGTCGGCGCGCAGCATGACGGTGAACACCGCCATCACGTCGGGCCGGTCGAGGAAGTAGGTGATGCGCCGAAAGCCTTCGGCTTCGCACTGCGTGAACAGGCCCGAGCCGGAGGTGTACAGCCCCGACAGCTGGGTGTTCTTGTCGGGGCAGCAGGTGTTGCGGATCTCGAGCGTGAAACGCTCGGCCGTCGGCGGGTTGTCGATCACCAGCGAACCATCGGCCTCGTGGCGGAACGACACGCTCAGGCCGTCGGCCATCACGCGCAGCAGGCTCAGCCCTTCGCCGTGCAAGCGCAATGGTTGCGCCGGCTGCGCAACGTTGCGCTCGATCGTCATCTTGCTGACGACCAACGTCTTCGCGCCGTCGAGGTCGAAGCACAGGTCGACCTCGCGGATCCAGAACGCCGGCGGCGCGTAGTCCTGGCGGCGGATCAGGGGGGCGGTGCCTTCACGCATGACGACGGGCTTTCGAGTGAGATTTACGCTGTTGCGCGACGGCTGAGCAGCGAGCTCTAGACGCCTTGCTTGAGGCTGGCCTGGATGAACGGGTCCAGGTCGCCGTCCAACACCTTCTGCGTGTTGCTGATCTCGACGTTGGTGCGCAGGTCCTTGATGCGGCTGTTGTCCAGCACGTAGCTGCGGATCTGGTGGCCCCAGCCGACATCGGTCTTGCTGTCTTCGAGTTTTTGCTGCGCGGCTTTCTGGATCCGCATCTCGTGCTCGTACAGGCGCGAGCGCAGCATCTGCCAGGCTTCGTCGCGGTTACGGTGCTGGCTGCGGTCGTTCTGGCACTGCACCACGATGTTGGTCGGGAGGTGGGTCAGGCGCACTGCCGAGTCGGTCTTGTTGATGTGCTGGCCGCCGGCACCGGAAGCGCGGAAGGTGTCGGTGCGCACGTCGGCCGGGTTGATGTCGATCTCGATCGTGTCGTCGACTTCCGGCGAGACGAAGACGCTGGCGAAGCTGGTGTGGCGCCCGCCCGCGGAATCGAACGGGCTCTTGCGCACCAGGCGGTGCACGCCGGTCTCGGTGCGCAGGTGGCCGAAAGCGTAGTCGCCCTCGACCTTGATCGTGGCGCTGCGGATGCCGGCCACGTCGCCTTCGGTCTCTTCCATGACCTCGGTCTTGAATCCCTTGCGCTCGCAGTACTTCAGGTACTGGCGCAGCAGCATCGCGGCCCAGTCGCAGGCCTCGGTGCCGCCGGCGCCAGCCTGGATGTCGAGGAAGCAGTTGCTCGGGTCCGCCGGGTTGTTGAACATGCGGCGGAACTCGAGCCCTTCGACGATCTCGGCCAGCTTGGCCGCGTCGGCTTCGATGGCTGCGAGGCCGTCGAGATCCTCGTCGGCCTTGGACATGTCGAACAGTTCGATGTTGTCGGCAAGGTTCGACGCGAGATGGTCGATGGTCTGGACCACCGTCTCGAGCGACTTCTTCTCGCGCCCGAGTTCCTGTGCACGCTTGGGTTCGTTCCAGACGCTCGGGTTCTCGAGCGCAGCGACGACCTCGTTGAGCCTCAGGGCCTTGTGGTCGTAGTCAAAGATACCCCCGAAGCGCTTCGGTGCGCTGGGTCAGGTCGGCCAGACTGGTGCCGATCTGGTTGATGCGTTCGATGTCCATGGTGTTCCAAGCAGCGGGGCGCATTTGCGCAAGCGGCGTAGTTTCTCATGCACACACTCCGGGATTTCCCGAGCCGGTGTGGCTTGTTTTGCACAGCGGCGGGCAACACCCCTCAGGGCTTGCCCTAGCCCAAGGGCCGTTCGTGACGAATTGTCAGTCGCCCGTAAGGCGCCTGCGCGTTCATCCCTATCGCGCCGGTTGGCGCCGTCTTCGAGCCCATGCTGACCTTCCTGAACCTCCTGCAGCTGATCCTGTACATCCCGCTGTTGGCACTGCTGGGCCAAGGTGCGCTGTACGTGCTGGCGGGTGCCAAGCGTGACACCAATTTCTTTTATCGCCTGCTGCAACTGCTGTCCAAACCCTTCACCTTGCTGATGCGTCGCCTCACCCCGGCCAAGGTGGCCGACGAGCACGTGCCGATCGTCACCTTCTTCATTCTCCTCGTGGTCTATTTCGTCGTCACCTTCGAACGCATCGACCTGTGCCTGCAACTCGGCGTGGAGCAGTGCCGATGAACGGCAGCGGCCTGTCTTACCGCTGGATGAAGCTGGTGGCGATGGCGTGGCTGGTGATCGGCCGCCCGGCGCAGGCGATGGCGCTGTTCGAGACCATGTTGCGGCGCTGGCCCAGCGACGCCTATGCCCTGGCCAGCCGCTCGCACCTGCGCAACCAGCAGGGCCAACGCGACGCCGCCATCGAAGACATGCAGCGGCTCGTCGCCGCACAGCCCGGGGCTGGCGCCGCGCACTGGTTCAACCTGGCGTTTCTGCTCGAGGAAGCCGGGCGGCTGGACGAGGCCGAAGTGGCTTTCCGGCGCGCGTTGGCGCTGAACGCCAAGCTCGACCGTGCCTGGTACGGCCTGGGGCTGGTGCTGATCCGGCTGCATCGGCCGGACGAAGCGCTGGTGGCACTGAAGAAGAACACCGAACTGCAACCGATGAGCCCGTACGGCTGGTACCAGCTGGCGCGGGTGCAGTTCGACCGGCACGAACCGGAAGAGACCAAGAAGATCATCCGCCACCTGAAGGGCTTCGAGCCCAAGGTGGCAGCGCAGCTGGAACGGGAAACCGGCCTGGTGGCTTGAGGCCAGGCGCAGTGGGTGTGCGCGCGAGCGTGTGAGGACCGGGCCGATCCCCGGAGGAGCTGTTGATGGAGGCAAGGTGATGCGTGAAGTATCCGAAAACCACCGCCAGTACTGGAACAAGAACCTGCGGATCACCGCAATCCTCTTGGCCATCTGGTTCGTCGTGACGTTTGTCGTGGGCTACTACGCCCGCGACCTGAACTTCACCTTCTTCGGCTGGCCGTTCAGTGTCTGGATGGGTGGGCAGGGCGCGTTGATCGTCTACTGCCTGATCATCTGGTACTACGCGCGCTACATGAACAAGCTCGACATCGAGCACAACGTCCACGAGGAGGACTGACATGGCCGGCATGTTCGAACACGGCGCCAAGACGGACTCTGCATCGACTGCAGCGTTCAAGGCGCAACTCAACAAGGTCTACGCCTGGTACGCCGGCGGGTTCCTGGCCTTCGTCATCGTGCTCGCGATCCTCGAGCAGATGGGTCTGCCCAAGAGCTGGATCGGCTTCATCTTCCTGCTCGCGACCATTGGCTTGTACGCCGGCATCGGCATCATGAGCCGCACCACGGATGCGGCCGAGTACTACGTGGCCGGCCGGCGCGTTCCGGCGCTCTACAACGGCATGGCCACGGGCGCCGACTGGATGAGCGCGGCCTCGTTCATCGGCATGGCCGGCACGGTGTACCTCAGTGGCTATGGCGGCCTGGCCTTCATCATGGGCTGGACCGGAGGCTACTGCCTGGTGGCATTGTTCCTGGCGCCCTACATGCGCAAGTTCGGCCAGTTCACGATCCCCGACTTCCTGGGTGAACGCTTCGAAGGCAACCTGCCGCGCTTCATCGGCATCGTCGGCGCGATCCTGTGCTCCTTCACTTACGTCGTGGCGCAGATCTACGGCGTCGGGTTGATCACCACGCGTCTGTCGGGCCTGGCCTTCGAGATCGGCATCTTCGTCGGTCTGGGCGGCATTCTGGTGTGCTCGTTCCTCGGCGGCATGCGCGCCGTCACGTGGACGCAGGTGGCGCAGTACATCATCCTGATCGTGGCCTACCTGACCCCCGTGGTGTGGCTGTCGGTCAAGCAGACCGGCGTGCCGATCCCGCAGGCGGTGTACGGCTACCAGCTGCAGAAGGTCACCGAGCTGGAAAACAAGTTGAAGGCCGACCCGAAGGAAATCGAGGTCATCAACATCTTCAAGGCCAACGCCGCCGCGGCCGACGCCAAGTTGAAGGACGTGCCGGCGGCCATGGCTGCCGACCAGGCGGCCGCACAGAAGCGTCTGGACGACCTGAAGGCCGCGAACGGGCCGGCAGCGGAGATCCAGGCCGCCGAGAAGGCGCTGGCGGGCTTGCCGAAGACCGCAGAGGAGGCGACCAAGGCCTACACCGCGGCCAAGACCTCCAACACCGCGCGCGGCGTGCCCCTGGCAGGCATGCCTCCGCACGCGCAGGTCTTTGCCGGCGACCCCGACGGCACGCCGGCGCAGAAGGCGGCGTTCGACACCTCGCGTCGCAACTTCCTGGCGTTGATCTTCTGTCTGATGGTGGGCACGGCCGCGTTGCCGCACATCCTGATGCGGTACTACACCACCCCCTCGGTGAAGGAAGCGCGGGATTCGGTCACCTGGTCGCTGTTCTTCATCTTCCTGCTGTATTTCACGGCGCCTGCCCTGGCGGTGCTGGTGAAGTACGAGATGTTCAGCGCGGTGGTGGGCTCCTCGTTCAGCAACCTGCCCGACTGGATCACGGCCTGGAGTCGGGTCGACCCGGCCCTGCTGTCGGTGACCGACATCAACAAGGACGGGATCATCCAGCTGGGTGAGATCAGGATCGGCGGCGACATCATCGTGCTGGCCACGCCGGCCATCGGTGGGCTGCCGTACGTGGTCTCGGGCATGGTGGCGGCGGGTGGCCTTGCAGCCGCTCTGTCCACCGCCGACGGCCTGTTGCTGACGATCGCCAATGCGCTGTCACACGACCTGTACTACAAGATGATCGACCCGAACGCGCCGACCTCGCGCCGGGTGTCCATCTCGAAGGCCTTGCTCGTGGTGGTGGCGCTGGCAGCAGCGGGCGTGGCGGCGCAGAAACCGGCGGACATCCTGTTCCTGGTTTCCGCGGCGTTCTCGTTCGCAGCGGCCACGTTCTTCCCGGCACTGGTGCTGGGGATCTTCTGGAAACGCGCCAACAAGTGGGGCGCCTCGCTGGGCATGATCGCCGGCCTGGGCACCACGTTCTACTACATGGCAACGACCCAGCCCTGGCTGCGCAGCGTGTTCGGCGTGACCAGTCCGGTGGCCGACAACATCTGGTGGGGTATCTCGCCGATCTCGGCCGGCTTGTTCGGCGTGCCGGTCGGCATCGCGGTGATCGTCATCGTCAGCTTGGTGACGAAGGCGCCGAGCCAGGCCACGCAGGAGCTCGTCGAGCATGTGCGCTACCCCGACCTGAAGCTGAGCAAGGCTTGATCCTCGTCAGCGTCTGAGTCTTCGAAGGGCCCCCTCGGGGGCCCTTCTTCTTTTAAGCTGTGCACATGAACCCGATACCCTCGCCGAGCCTCGCTGCCAACCTGCGCAGCGAGCTGATGCGCTGGGCTCCGTTCGCGCAGATGGCCCCCGAACATGTCGAGCGCTTCGCGATGGCCTCGACCGAGGCGTACCACGAACCCGACGAGATCGTGCTCGCGCCCGCCAGCGGGCCGGTGACCCATCTCTACTTGGTGCGGCGCGGCGGTGTCAGCGGGCGCGCGAGCGGCAACGACAGCCTGGCCTTCGGCTACGAGCCCGGCGACCTGTTCCCGGTGGGCGCGGCGATGGCCGCGCGCGCGGTCACCTCGACCTACCGCGCCGTCGGCGACACGTTCTGCCTGCTGTTGCCGCTGGCAGCGATGCACGCGCTGGCGCACGACAGCGCGGTGTTCGCCGACTTCCTGACCCGACGTGTCCAGCAGTTCCTGGCGTTGTCGCAGCGCGCGCTGCAGGTGCAGTACGCTTCGCAGACACTGGCCGAGCAGTCGCTGGAAACGCCGCTGGGCGAACTGGTGCGGGGCGCGCCGGTGGGCGTGGCGCCGTCCACACCGATCCTCGAAGCGCTCGAGCAGATGCACCGCCGCCGCATCGGTTCGGTGCTGGTGCTTGACGACGACAGCGGCGCTGCGTTGGGCATCCTGACGCGGCACGACATCCTCGGTCGTGTCACGCTGGCGCAGCGCACGCTCGACACGCCGATCGCCGAGGTCATGACCACACCGGTGGTCACATTGGGCTTGCAGCAGACCGCGCAGGAGGCGGCCTTGGCGATGTCCCGCCACGGCATCCGGCATGTACCGGTGGCCGATGCCGCCGGCCGCATCGTCGGCATCCTGTCCGAGCGCGACCTGTTCGCCTTGCAGCGCCTGTCGCTCAAGCAGGTCAGCAGCGCCATCCGTGCCTCGACCGATCCCGCAACATTGCGCGCGGTCGCGCACGACATCCGCCGCTTCGCCCGCAACCTGCTCGGCCAGGGCGTCGGCGCGCGCCAGTTGAGCGAACTCGTGAGCCACCTGAACGACGTGCTGACCGAGCGGCTGGTGGGCCTGGTTGCCGCCACACACGGCATCGACCTCGCGCGCGGCGCCTGGCTGGCCTTCGGCTCCGAAGGTCGCAGCGAACAGACCATCGCCACCGACCAGGACAACGGCATCGTCTTCGATGCAACGCCAGCCGAGACCGACGCCGCGCGCGGAAGCTGGCTGGCCTTTGCGCGCGAAGTCAACGACGAGCTCGATGCCTGCGGCTATCCGCTGTGCAAGGGCAACATCATGGCCAGCAACCCCGATTGCTGTCTGAGCCAGCGTGAATGGGCCGAGCGCTTTGCCCGGTGGATCGAGCACGGCGCCCCCGAAGATTTGCTCAAGGCCAGTATCTACTTCGACCTGCGCCCACTGGCCGGCGCCAGTGCACTGGCCGCGCCGCTGCGCCAGCTCGTCACGCGCGAAAGCGGCCGCAACCCCCGCTTCATCCGGCAGATGGCCGAGAAC
>JAABTC010000371.1 GCA_011390055.1 Burkholderiales bacterium
CGAGCGCCCTGGTATTTCTCCGTTCGCCCTGAGGTGGATTTCCGTTCGCCCTGAGGTGGTTTTCCGACCGTCCTGAGGTATCGAAGGAAGGGCCCGCGCGCGCCCTCAGGCCTTGTGCCGTGCCACGCGCAGCACGGAGGGCGCGCGCTTCAAGGTGCGCAGCACGTCGGCCAGGTGCTGGCGGTCGCGCACCGAGAGCAGCAGGCGCAGCTCGGTGCTTTCGCTGGCCGGTTCGTCGCCCATGTCGAGGTGGGTGATGTCGGCCTCGGCGCCGCTGACGGCTGCTGCGACCCGGGCGAGCACCCCCTTGCCGTTCTTCACCAGCACCACCACCGAGGACTCGAAGGAGCGCACCGGCTGCTCGGACCATTCCACCGGCAACCAGCGTTCGCGGTCACGCTCGTACAGGCGCCGGCCGACCGTGCATTCCCCCGTGTGCACCGTCAGGCGCTCGCCACGACCGAGGTAGCCGACGATGGCATCGCCCGGGATCGGGCGGCAGCACGCGGCCAGCTGGATCGACGCCCCTTCGCTGCCGTCGATCGTGACCAGGCCGTGGCTGGTGGCCGGTTCGTCGCCCTCGTGGGGTGCGAAATGGCGCCGGCTGAGCGTGACCGCATCGGGCCTGCCGCCCTCGTGCTCGCCGATCAGGTGCGCCAGCCGCTTGGCAACGATCGAAGCGATCTTGCGACCGAGCCCCACATCCACCATCAGCTCGCTGCGGTTGCGGTTGCCGCTCCAACGTGTGAGTTGCTGCCAGATCGCCACCGCAGCTTCGTCGGTCGGCTCGTCGGACGGCAGCAGCAGACCCTCGCTGCGCAGTGCCTGCCCGAGCAGGCGCTCGCCAAGGGCCCGCGACTCTTCGTGCTCCATGTTCTTCAGGTGGTGGCGGATCTTCGCGCGGGCCCGCCCGGTGCGCACGAAGTTCAGCCATGAGGGGTTCGGCTTCGCGCCCGGGGCGGTGGTGATCTCGACCACGTCGCCGCTCTTCAACTCGGTGCGCAAGGCCACGGCCTCGCCATTGACGCTGGCGGCCACGCAATGGTCGCCGACGTCGGAGTGGATCGCGTAGGCGAAGTCCACCGGCGTCGCCCCGCGCGGCAGCGCCAGGATGCGCGACTTCGGCGTGAAGACATACACCGCTTCGGGGAACAGGTCGATCTTGACGTGCTCGAGAAACTCGGCGGCGTCCCGGGTGTCGTCCTGGATGTCGATCAGCGACTGCAGCCATCCCGCGCCGAGGTTTTGCGCCTGCTCGCTGCCGCTGCTGGTGCGCTTGCCGGTCTTGTACATCCAGTGCGCCGCGATGCCGCTCTCGGCCACCGCATCCATCGGCTCGGTGCGGATCTGGAATTCAATGGCCGTGCCGAGCGGGCTGACCAGCGTGGTGTGCAGCGACTGGTAGCCGTTGGCCTTGGGGATCGCGATGTAGTCCTTGAAGCGGCCGGGCACCGGCTTGTAGAGCTGGTGCAGCACGCCCAGGGCCAGGTAGCAGTCGGCCAGATGTGCCACGACGATGCGAAAGCCGAACAGATCGCTGACGTTGGCGAAGCTGCTGTGCTTTTGCTTCATCTTGCGGAAGATCGAATACACCGTCTTTTCGCGCCCGCTCACCTGCACCTTCAGTTTGGCGGTGCCGAAGGCCTTCTCGACCTCGGTCTGCACCCGCTCGACAATGTCGCGCCGTGTGCCGCGCGAGCGCGCCACCGCCTTGGCGAGCGCCGCGTGGCGCCACGGATGGATCTGGGCGAACGACATTTCCTGCAGTTCGCGGTAGATCTGGTTCAGGCCCAGCCGGTGCGCGATCGGCGCATAGATGTCGATCGTCTCGCGGGCGATGCGGGTGCGCTTGTCGGCCGACATGGCGCCGACGGTGCGCATGTTGTGCAAGCGGTCGGCAAGCTTGATGAGGATCACGCGCACGTCGCGTGCCATCGCCAGCAGCATCTTGCGGAACGACTCGGCCTGGCCTTCCTCGCGCGTGGAGAAGTGCAGCTTGTCGAGCTTGGTCAGGCCGTCCACCAGTTCGGCCGTCGGTGCCCCGAAGCGCTCGATCAGCTCGGTCTTCGTCACGCCACGGTCTTCGATCGTGTCGTGCATCAGCGCGGCCATGATGGCCTGCACGTCGAGCTTCCAATCGGCGCACAACCCAGCCACGGCGATCGGGTGGGTGATGTAGGGCTCGCCGCTGGCGCGGTACTGTCCCAGGTGCGCTTCGTCGGCAAACTTGAAGGCCTCGCGCACCTGGCGAATCTCGGCCTTGCCGAGGTAGCCGAGCTTGTCGGTCAGCGCGGCGAACGACGACGCCTCGGAGCGCTCGAGCACCTTCGTCGGGGCCGCGCGCGATGCCAGCTGCAGCGCATTCGGCAGCAGGTCAGCGGCGAAAGATCGTATGCCCACGCAGGAAATGTAGCGTGAGCACGCACCCGGCGCGGGCGCAGGCCGATTTGCCAAAAGAAACGGGCGCCGGCCTGTCAAGGCGGCGCCCGTCGGGGCGGGTCGGTGGGCTGACTGCCTAGATCGGCACCTTGCGCAGCATTTCGATGCCGACGACCCCGGCGGCGATCTCGCGCAGCGCGGTCACCCCGGGTTTGTTGTTCTTCGCATCGACCTTGGGGGCATGGCCCTGGCTCAGCATGCGGGCGCGGTAGGTGGCCGCGAGCACCAGCTGGAAGCGGTTGGGGATCTTGTCGAGACAGTCTTCGACGGTGATGCGGGCCATGGGGTCCTTCGGTGAGGGTCAGATCAGGTCGAGCGCAGCAAAGACCTGGGATTTGTTGCGCTTTT
>JAABTC010000372.1 GCA_011390055.1 Burkholderiales bacterium
CCAGTCGTGCGTACGGTGTCCAGTCGCCGAAGCTGCGCGCGGCCTGCAGGTACCAGGCGCTGCTCGATCGGACGGCGCCGTCGCCGAGCTGGACATTGCGGAACCGGTACAGCTCGCCGGCGACTTGCCAGGTGTCGGACTCGTAAGTCAGCCAAAGCCCGTAGGTCTGCAAGCGGGTGCGGTTCGGCACGGTCGCGTTGTCGGCCACGGTGCTGCGCAGCGCATGCGCCCCGAGGGTCAGGCCATCGAGGCCACGGCCGAAGGCGAAGCCGACATTGGCGCCGACAGTGGCCGCGCGCGCCTTCGCCGATCCCATGCCGGGATCGAGCACGCCACTGCCGGCGACGTCGCGGTCCTCGAGTTCGATCGTCGGCGCATTGCCGACGTACAGGTCGTAGCTCAGCCGGCCGGCGCCGAACTTGACCGCACCGGTACCCCAGGCGCCGATCGTGTGCACCGGCAGCACACCGCCGGCGTCTTCGAAGTCGAGGAAGCGCGGCCGCGTTGCCGCGGTCTGGATCTGCTGGCCATGGTGGAACGCGGTGTTCCAGTCGCCTAACGGGGTGTGGAAGCGCCCGGCCCACAGCGTCAGCGCATCGGAGAAGGCATAGCCGAGCTGGAGCCGTTCGAGATCGACCGCAAGACGACCGTCGTGGGTCTCGAACACGAGCTCGATCAGCCCCTTGGCGCGCTCCCCGAACTGCGGCGTCATGTACAGGTCGAGCGAGCCGACGCCGGCGCCGATGTCGCGCCGCTTGCTCGCGGCGACCAGGCCGACATCGGCAAAACCATGCAGTTTGAGCCCGTCGCTTTGCGGCGCAAGCGAAAAGGCCGCCGTCGGCGCGACGGTGGGCACGGCAGCGACGGCAATCGGCGCGCCGGCTGCCGTCGCAAGAGGCGCGGGCCGCGCGCCTGCCGCGCGCTCGCCGGTCTCGAGCTGACGCACGCGCGCGCCCAGCTGCTCGATCAACTCGAGGCTGCGCGCAAGGCGCCGCTCGAGTTCGTCGATGCGTTGCGCCTCGCTTTGCGCGTAGCTCGGCAATGCGTACAGCGTCGCCAGCGCGGCCAGCGCGGCGACGAGCCAGCGTCGGCACGACGCCGCGCGCAGCGCGTGGCTCGCCCGCCGAAGCACCCTCACGGTTTTGTTCATCGCCTCATGCTAGGCGATTGCGGTCCGCATGAATCCCCGGAGAAGGCCGCAAAAGTCGGCCAAACCGGGACAACGGCACGGCTGATCGCAGGGATCTAAAAGCTCGGGCGGTTCGGCCGCCGCGATGCGTCGACAGCACAGGAGTCTTGAACGTCCTCGGTGAGAATCAGCAAGGCACAAGACTGGGTCCGGGACCGGCACGTGGGCCACCCGTCAGCAGCCAGTGGCGGCTGACCGCTCGTGGCCGTGACTGCCAGTTCGCGGCACTACACGGAAGCTGCCTTTCGCAGTAGAGCCGGATCGAACGACCGCTCCCTCATAACCACACCGGCGCGAGCCGACCCCGCTCCAGACATTGAAGGCTTTCAGTAGCACGCCGCATTGCTGCCAGGCGCCTCAGCCATGCGAACCTGGCCTTGCCAAGGTGGACTCTGGATGGGCCAACCGTTCCAGGGGCGTCATACTTGCTGTAAGGCGGTTGAATTCCTATCCGTTTTCCTATCCGTCTGCACCCACCGCGGAGACACCGATGCCCGACGCCGCCCTGCTGAAACCGCTGTGCGAAGACCTGGCGCTTGCGCTGCGCGCGGCCGCCCATCACGGCCTGAGCGAAGGCGTGTGCAACCATTTCAGCGTGGCGCTGCCCGACGACAGCCTCAGCTTCCTGATCAACCCGCGCGGGCTGCACTGGAGCGAGATCGGCCCCGACGACATCGTGCTGGTCGACGCACACGGCACCGTGCTGCAGGGCCGCCACCGCGTCGAGCCTACCGCCATGTTCATCCATGCCGCTGCGCACCGCATCACCGGCCAGGCGGTGGTGCTGCACACCCACATGCCCTATGCCACCGCGCTGACGCTGACCACCGACCGCGCGCTCGACACCTGTTCCAGCCAGGGGGCGATGCGCTTTCATGGCCGCATCGGCATCGATGCCGACTACAACGGCCTGGCGCTGGACTGGGCCGAAGGCGAGCGCATCGCGCGGTCGATGCAGGGCAAGGACGTGGCCTTCCTCGGCAACCACGGCGTCATCGTCTGCGGCGCCACCGTGGCGCATGCCTATGACGACCTGTACTACCTGGAGCGCGTGTGCATGCACCAGGTGCTGGCGATGAGCACCGGCCGCCCGCTGGCGCGGGTCAACGAGAAACTGTCCGCGCATGTGGCCCGGCAGATCCAGGGCGAGCGCGAGCAGTCGGACCTGTATTTCGAGGCGCTGCGGCGGATGCTGCCGGCGCCGCGGTGAAACTCGCTCTGGCGGGCCTCGCCTACAAGGGCATCAGATGAGTGCCAGCGACGCCTTGCTTTCGGGCACCACCTCGGTGGCCAGCTTGTGGCCCAGAGTCGCGAGCCGCCCGTGGTTTGCGCGCGCAAGCGCCAGCAGGTAGCTGTCGGTCACACGGGAGTGGCTGGTCTCACGAAGACCATCGCACTGGAGAACGCGCAGTCTGGGGTGACCTGCAATGCCATCTGTCCTGGTTGGGTGAAGACCCCGCTTGTTGAAGTCCAGATCCGCAAGTTCATGGACCGAGAAGGCTTGGGCTACGAGCAGGCTGTGTCCGGGCTGCTGCGTGAAAGGGAGCCCAGCCAGCGATTCACAACGACCGACCAGGTCGCATCGG
>JAABTC010000373.1 GCA_011390055.1 Burkholderiales bacterium
CTGCGGCCGGCACTGCCGTCGCCTGGCGCGTGAGGCCGCGCGCCGCGACAGTGCACGCCGCTACCAACGATCTCGGCAAGGCCGTATGGCCCACGCCGCGCGGTCGCGGCGCTGGCGCCAACGGTGCCGCGCGCGTGGTGATGGTGGCGCCGGCGGCGGTGGTCTGCAGCAGAACGTGACGCACCAGGGTTGCCCGCACGGGGTGGCTGCGGCTCCACTGGCCGCATGGACACACCACACCACCTTAGCGCCCGAGCCTGCGGACATGGCCACCACCATCCCGATGGCCGTGGCGACCCCCACCACGACCTCCACCACCACCACGCCCTGGCTCTGCCGGCGCTGTGCCAGGCCGCAGCCCGGCTGGGTGCGCCAGAGCTTCCTGCGTTATGGCCTGCGCCTCGCGCGCGGTGGGTGGCGCCATGACCATAGCCCCTGACCTGGTTGCGCGGATCCTGCGTCTGCATGCGGCGGAGAAGTGGCGGGTTGGCACCATCGCCCGGCAGTTGCATGTGCACCGCGACACCGTGCGCCGGGTGCTGGCGCAGGACGGCCAAGCCGTGCCGCCATCACCCTTGCGGCCAAGCCGCATCGACGCCTACCGGCCGTTCATCCTCGCGACGCTGGCCAAGTTCCCCACGCTCACCGCGGCGCGGTTGTACGCCATGGTCGGCGAGCGCGGCTACGTGGGCTGCGACTCGCACTTCCGCCACCTCATCGCTGGGCTGCGCCCACGCCCGCCAGCCGAGGCCTACCTGCGCCTGCGCACGCTGCCGGGAGAGCAGGCGCAGGTCGATTGGGCGCACTTCGGCCACTTGGCAGTAGGCCGGGCCCGGCGCCCGTTGATGGCCTTCGTGATGGTGCTCAGCCACAGCCGCATGATCTTCCTGCGCTTCTTCCTGGACGCCCGGATGGACAGCTTCCTGCGTGGCCATGTCGAGGCCTTCGTCGCCTTCGACGGCTGCCCCCGGGTTGCCCTCTACGACAATCTGAAGAGCGCGGTGCTCGAGCGCGTGGATCATGTCAGCGGGAGCGCGATCCGCTTCAATCCCGAACTGCTCGCCCTGGCAGCGCACTACCGATTCGAGCCGCGCCCGGTGGCCGTGGCCCGCGGCAATGAGAAGGGCCGGGTGGAGCGCGCCATCCGGTTCATCCGCGACAGCTTCTTCGCCGGGCGATCGTTCACCGACTTGCCCGACCTCAACGCGCAGGCCCGAACCTGGTGCCTGGGGAAGGCCGCCGATCGGCCTTGGCCCGAGGACAGCACCGTGAGCGTGCGCGAGGCCTTCCAGGCCGAGAACCGCGGCTTGATGGCGCTGCCCGAGACAGCCTTCGCACTCGGCGAGCGCGTGGCCGTGAAGGTGGGCAAGACACCCTACGTTCGCTTCGACACCAACGACTACTCGGTACCACACACCCATGTGCGGCGAACGCTTGCGGTGCTGGCCGACGAACAGTGGGTGCGCGTGCTCGACGGCACCACCGAACTGGCGCGCCACCCCCGCTGCTGGGACAGCCACGCGCAGATCGAGGACGACGCCCATGTGCAGCGCCTGGTCGAGGCCAAGCGTGCTGGCAGGGCCCACCGCGCCTGCGACCGCCTGGCGCAGGCCGCCCCGGCCAGCGCGCAGTTGCTTGAGCGCGCCGGCGAGCGCGGCGAGAACCTGGGCTCGATCACCGCCACCCTGATGCGACTGCTCGATCGCTGGGGTGCCGCCGCACTGCAGGCGGCCATCACCGAGGCGCTGGCGCGCGACGTGGCTCACCCCAACGCCGTGCGGCTGGCGTTGGAGCGTGCCCGTGCGGCCAGCGGCGAGCCGCCACCCGTGGCGTTGGTGCTGCCCGAACACGTGGCCAAGCGCGACGCGCCGGTGCGCACCCATGACCTGCGGTCCTATGACGCCACCTGACCGCCAACCTGATCCACCGGAGAGCCCAGATGAATGACACCGCCACGCCGGCCGCACTGCGCGAGCAGGCCGCCTCACTTCGCCTGCACGGCCTGATCGAGCACTGGGCCGAGGTGATGGCGCAGCCCGAGCAGGCGCGCTGGGTGGCGCAGATGCTCACCTGGGAGGCCGCCGAGCGCAGCCGCCGCAGCCTGGAGCGCCGCCTGCGCGAGGCCCACATCGGGCGCTTCAAGCCGCTGGCCGACTTCGACTGGGCCTGGCCCAAGAGCATCGACCGCGGTGCCGTCGAAGAACTGATGACGCTGGACTTCGTCAAGGACGCCAGCAACGTCGTCCTGGTCGGCCCCAACGGCGTGGGCAAATCCATGTGCGCCTGCAACATCGGCTACCAGGCGGTGCTGGCCGGGCACACGGCCCTGTTCACCACCGCCGGGCAGTTGCTGGGCGAGCTGGCCGCGCTCGACAGCGACTCGGGCCTGCGCCGCAAGCTGCGCCAGTACGCCGCCCCGGACGTGCTGATCATCGACGAGGTGGGCTACCTGTCGTACTCGAACCGCCACGCCGATCTGCTGTTCGAACTGGTCAGCCGGCGCTACCAGCACAAGAGCACGGTGGTGACCACCAACCGGGCCTTCGCCGACTGGGGCGAGGTCTTCCCCAACGCGGCCTGCGTGGTGTCGTTGATCGACCGGCTGATGCACCGCGCCGAGGTGGTGCGCATCGACGGCCAGTCCTACCGGGCCAAGGAAGCACAAGAGCGCGAGGCCCAGCGCCTGGCTGCGCGTTCGGCCAAGGCGACACCGGCGCGGTCTCGTAAGGCTGCAACATGAG
>JAABTC010000374.1 GCA_011390055.1 Burkholderiales bacterium
TGGGCTGGCAGATCGCCGGCCTGCCCGGCGCGCTGGCGACCACGCTCGGGCTGGCCCTGCCGGCCCTGGTGTGGCCGCTGCTCGTGGCGCGATTGGGCCGCATGGCGCAGTTCGGACGCTTGCTCAAGGCCCTGCAGCAAGGCCTCGGCCCGGTCGCGATCGGCCTGATGGCCTCCACCGTGCTGCTGCTGGTGGGCCAGGCGCCCGGGGTGTGGAAGGGGGCGGCGATGATCGCCGTGGCGGCGCTGCTGTTTGCCACCACCCGGCTGCCGCCGGTGGTGCTGATCGGCGTGGCCGGGGTCGTTGGCGCGTTCGTCAGCTGGTGAGGCGAGCGTGGCCGCGCGTGCATCCAGATGCCTGTACGCGGCGGCCTCGATCAGCTGCCCAGGTACGTCCCGCCGTTGACGTGCAGCACCTGACCGGTGATGAAGCGCGCGCCTGCGCCGGCCAGGAAGGCCACCGCATCGGCCACTTCGCGCGCTGTGCCGCGCCGGCCGAGCAGGGTGGTGTGGGTCGCATGGTGCTTCGGCGCGGCCGAAGCGCTGCTGGCCTGGCGCACGGTGTCGATCATCCCGGGTGCGACGCAGTTGACCGTGATGCGTTGCGCGGCCAGGTCGTGGGCCAGCGCGCGCGTCATGCCCACCAGGCCGGCCTTGGCCGTGACGACGTGCACCCGCGCGGCAGCGCCGGTGTGGGCCGTGAGACCGCCGATGTTGACGATCGAGGCCGCCGGCGATGCGCCCAGCAGCGGCAGCGCGGCCTGGGTGCAGAAGAAGGCGCCGTCGAGCACCACGCGCAAGGTGGCGTGCCAGTCTTCGGCGGTCAGGCTGGCGATCTCCGCCTCACGGCGGATCGCGGCGTTGTTGACCAGCACGTCCAGGCGGCCCCACTCGCGGTCGATGCGCTCGACCATCGCGCCGACGGCCGCGCGGTCGCCGACGTCGGCCAGGCACAGCAGCGCGCGGCCCCCGCGGGCATGGACCTCGTCGACCACCGCCTGGCCCTCGGCCGCCGAAGCCCGCACGTTGACGGCGATGGCGTGGCCGGTCGCTGCCAGGGCCAGCGCGATCTCGCGGCCGATGTTGCGGCCGGCGCCGGTGACCAGGGCAACGGGTTGGGCAAGGGTCATGGTGCTTTCGGCAGGCAGGTGGTGTCGATGCGGGGCAGGTCGAACAGAGCGCCGAGGGCGGCTTGCCAGCGCTCGGCGTCCGCAGGTTGGAGGCCGCCGTGGCGGCAGTTCGCGTGGAACTTGTGCTCGAGCTCGGCGTCGGTCAGTGGATGCTCGGCGCCGCCCTTGAAAAAGGCCTGCCGATGCTCGTGCACCGTGCCGTCGTCGAGCGTGACCTTCAGGTGGCCAGTGAACTGCCGCGGGTACGGGTTGGCCGGGTCCACCGTGTACGACACCTTGGCTGCAAGCGACCGCAGCGCGGGGTCCTGAACCCGCGCGTCAGCGTACTCGCCCAGGCCGGCGTTGTCGTGCACCAGCGCGACCGCGATCGCGTACGGGATGCTGAACTTGGCGGCGTAGCCGTTCTGCGGCGCGCGCTTGACGGCCAGCGGCTCCCACAGGCGGTGCACGATGCCCGCGGCGGTTTCGCACTCGATGCGCGCGATCCGCTCGGACGCGATGCCGCGCTGGCGCCAGGCCCGCGCGCAGTCGATGTAGGGGTGGGCCATCGTGCCGCAGGCGTAGGGCTTGAACGCGATCGTGGTCCACAGCCAGTGGGTGTCGAAGCCGTCGAGCAGGGCTTCGAAGTCGCCGTCGGGGGTGTTCGCAAAGCCGTGGAAGAAGCCGTGGCTGCCTTCGAACACGGTGCGCGGGCCTTTGAAACCGGCCAGCGCCAGGCGCACCGCGCGGTAGCCCGACTGCGCGGCCCAGCCCGGGTGCAGGCGCTTGGTCCAGGCGCCTTCGGCCAGGTACTCGATGATGCCGCCGGCCAGGCTGCCGGCGATGCCGAAGGCGTCGACGAGCTGCTTCTCGGACAGGCGCAGCATCGCGCCGACGCCGGCCACCGCACCCATCACGCCGAAGATCGCGGTTGGGTGAAAGCCGGCCTGGTGCACCTTCATCGGCGCGACGGCGCACAGCCGGCAGGTCACTTCGACGCCGACGGCGATGCCGCGCAGCAGGTCGGCACCCGAGGTGCCGTGTCGCTGCGCTGCCGCGAGCAGTGCCGGCACGATCACGGCGCCAGCGTGCACCGGGCCACCCTCGTAGGTGTCGTCGAAATCTTCACCGTGCGCCGCGGTGCCGTTGACGAAGGCCGCACCCTCGACGCCCAGCGTGCCGGCATGGCCGAGCACGCTGCAGGTGCCCGGCTGGTCGATCGAGGCGATCGCCGCCTGCACGTACGGCTCGTGCCGCGCGGCGATGCACAGGCCAGCGATGTCGAGCACCAGGCGGCGCGCGACCGAGCGTGCCTGCGGGTGCGCCTCGGGGGTGCAGGCGACGATGCTGTGCGCCAGTCGTTGCGCGACCGAAAGGTTCGCGGGGGCTTCGTCGGGCTTTTTCACGAGGTCACTTTTTCTTGCCGCCGGCAAACTCTTTCCAGGCGGTGTACAGGGTCAAGGCCAGGGCCAGCGCCAGTAGGGCGAGCGAGACCTTGTCCGTCAGGAAAATCATCGGGTCGCCGCCCGAGATCAACAGGCTGCGGCGGTAGTTGCTTTCGACCAGGAAGCCGAGCACCAGGCCGAGCACCAGCGGCAGCACCGGCAGCTTCAGCCAACGCATGAAGTAG
>JAABTC010000375.1 GCA_011390055.1 Burkholderiales bacterium
CTTGGTGACCGCGAGCACACTCGGCGTCTGCGACAGCTTCAAGGCTTGCGCAGCAGTGAGTTCAGCGGCGAAGCCATTGAACACGAAGCCGTAGTTGTAGAGCTTCTTCCCACCCCCCACGCTCGCAAGCGTGGCGTCCTGCTTCGACGCCAGGTAGGCCAGGTAGTTGACCACCTGCGGAGCGTTCGGGTCGATCTTCTGGCCCTTGCGCGGCTTCGTGGCTTGGTAGCCCGAAACTCCGCCGGCATAGGCGGATACCGGCGAATCAGCCATCTGCACGATGTAGGCCGAGTTCGCCTGGATGGGCTTGCCGGCAACCCCGCCCGATGCGGCAAGGACCGGCGCTGTGAATGCCGCCAGGCTGGCTGCTGCGAGCAACCCGCCGGTGAGGCTCATTTTCAGTTTCATGGTGGTGGGAACCCTGTGGTGGACATCGGATGGGGGGTGGCAGCGGGGCTCTTGGCTCCGTGCGCACGACCCCCTCGGCTCGAACGTGAACGAGAGGACGTGATATTTGTCGCGCACGTGGCAGTCGGTCAATGGGAAGAACACTGCATCGTCCGATGCCGAGTTCCACACCTGCGGGTTCACCCCAGCCCCCAAGCGAGGGAGGGCACACGTTTTGCCCGAGGCACTTCACCGCTGCTAAGCTCGCTGCATGAAGCTCATCCTGCGTTGGCTGTTGCTCGCGGCCGCCCTGCTTTTGGTGGCCTACCTCTACCCGGGCGTGACGGTCACGAGTTTCACCGCGGCGATGATTGCGGCACTGGTGCTGGGTTTGTTGAACACCATCGTGCGGCCGCTGCTGGTGCTGCTGACGCTGCCGGTGACGCTGCTGACGCTGGGTCTGTTCCTCTTCGTCATCAACGCTCTGATGTTCTGGGCTGCCGCTGGCGTGATCGACGGATTCGCCGTCAAGGGCTTCGTCGCGGCGCTGGTCGGCTCGTTGATCTACAGCCTGTGCGGCATGGTGATCGACGTGGCGGTCGAGCGCCTCTTCAACCGCTGAACGATCCGCCTCAGGGCTGGGGTTCCGATCGGTTGCGGTCACCGCGCGCGTCGGCGAGTTGGGCGCGGCGCAGGGCGGTCAACTCGCGCAGCCGTGAATCGATGATCGAGGCTTCGATGAAGTCGGGCGCCGCGCCGGCCGTGCGGGCCTGGCGCTGGGCCGCACGCAGGCGGTCCATCGCGCCGCCGAGGTCGCCGAGCGCGGCCCGGGCTTCGGCTTCGGCACGCAGCGAGCGCAGGCGCAGGCCGAGCACGCCGGCCGACTGGCCGAGCAGGGCCCAGGCGGTGGCGTCGCTGCGCCGTTCGGCCACCCACGTCTGCAGCGCTTCGGTGCTGGTGCGCAGGGCCGCGGTCTCGTTGCCGCGCGACGCGTCGAAGGCCAGCTGGGCACGCGCCAGCAGCATCGGCCGCGGCGTGCCCGCCGGCGCCGCGTCGAGTGCCGCCCAGGCGCGCTCGGGCTGGCCGTTGGCCATCGCCACCTGGGCTTGCAGCAGGGCGAGCGCGCGAGCGGCACGCGCGTCGGTGGGCGCGGCGCGCCGCGCCAGCGGTGCGGCAGCGTCGAGCGCCGCTTGCGCCCGCGCACCTTCGCGCAGCTGCAACGATGCGAGCGCACTGGCGTAGAGCGCAGCCACGCGCTCGGTCTCTGTGCTTGCTGCCGGCGCACTGGCCGCAGCCGGCGCAGCGTCCAGCGCCTGCTGGCGTCGCAGCGAGGGCACGCTGCTGTCCATCAACACCCGCGCCCGCGCTTGCATCAACTGGTGGTCGAGCGGCACCTGGGCCACCGCCCGCACGCCGCCGGCGGCTTCGACGCGGGTGCGCGCTTCGCCGATGCGCTCGACGGTGAGCGGGTGCGAGCGCAGGTAGGGGTAGGCGCCGCTGTCGTTCAGGCGCGAGGCGTTCTCGAGCTTCTCGAACATCGCCGCCACGCCCACGGGGGCGAAGCCCGAGCCGGTGTGCAGGCCCCAGCCGATGCGGTCGGCCTCGCGTTCCATGTCACGCGAGAAGTTGAGCTGGCCCTGCGCCATGGCCGCCTGGCTGCCGACGATGACGGCCTGGGTGGCGTCGGCGTTGCCGCTGCGGCTGGTGGCCAGCACGCCCAGCAGCAGCGCCGCCAGCCCGACCAGCGACTGCCGGCTCGAATTGGCGATGCTGCGCGCGATGTGGCGCTGCGTGACGTGCGACAGCTCGTGCGAGAGCACGGCGGCCAGTTCGTCGCGGCTGGCCGTGACGGCCATCAGCCCCAGGTGCACGCCGACGAAGCCGCCCGGCAGCGCGAAGGCATTCACCGCGCGGTCGCGCACCAGGAAGGTCTCGAACGAGAACAGCCCGTCGGTTTCGGGCGTGATGTCGCCGCGCGCACGCGCCGTGGCCAGCAGCGGCAACCACAGCGATTGCAGGTAGTCGAGCAGCAAGGGGTCGTCGAGGTAGTCGGGGTCGCGCCGCAGCTCGGCCATGATCTGCTCGCCCAGGCGGTGTTCGGTACCGACGGTGAAGTCTTCGCCCGCCGCATCGCCGAGCGCCGGCAGGCGGATGGCCGATGCCGGCTGGGTGCTGGGCTGGGCCAGGGGCGCGGCGGGCAGCGCGCCCGCCAACGCGGCGGTCAGCATCAGGCGGGCGGGGAAATTGGGAACGGGCATGGGGTGGGAGCAGGGCAGCGATGGCTATCATGCAACGGCCAGGTTGCCGGTACGTTTCTGCTGATGACAATGCCCTCCACGCCGGTCGGT
>JAABTC010000376.1 GCA_011390055.1 Burkholderiales bacterium
TGGCATTCGCCGCCCACAACGACCAGCCGTACCAATCGGTCGGCCGCTGGCTGATCGACCAGGGCGAGATCAAGGCCGGCGAAGCCTCGTGGCCGGCGATTCGCGAGTGGGCGCGGCGCAACCCGGCACGCGTCGGGGACATGTTGGCGGCCAACCCGCGCCTGGTGTTCTTCCGGGAAGAGCCCTTGGCCGACCCGCAACAAGGGCCGCGCGGTGCCCAGGGCGTGGCGCTGGTGCCCGAACGATCGATCGCCGTCGACCCGAAGAGCGTGCCCTACGGCACCCCGGTGTGGCTCGACACGACCGAACCGCTGTCGGCACGGCCGTTGCGGCGGCTCGTGCTGGCCCAAGACACCGGCTCGGCGATCACCGGTGCGGTGCGCGCCGATTACTTCTGGGGCTGGGGCGAGCGCGCCGAACAGCAGGCCGGCCGCATGAAACAGCCGCTCAGGCTGTGGGTGTTGTGGCCCAAGTGAGCTGCCGCGCCAGGCTCAGGTCGACCGCGCAGCCCAGCGCGGCCAGAGCAGGTTGATCGCCAGGCCCCCGAGCACCAGCGCACCGGCGATCAGCTTCCAGGCCGGCAAGGATTCACCCAGCCAGAATGCCGATGCCCCGATACCGAACAGCGGCACCAGCAGGGCCATCGGCGTGATGATGACCGCCGGGTGGCGCGCCAGCAGCCAGGCCCACGCCCCGTAGCCGAACAGGGTGTTGCCGACCGACTGCCACACCACGGCCGCCCAGACGCCCGGCCCGGCCGTCGCCAAGCCCTGCGCGATGGCCCGCGGCCCTTCGAATACCAGCGACAACAGCACCAGGGGCGGCACGGCGAACAAGCTCGACCAGACCATGAAGCCGAGCATGTCGACCCGGCCGGCTCGCTTGGCGACGATGTTGCCCGCGGCCCACGCCAACGCGGCCAGGATCACCAAGACCAGGCCCAGCGGCGTGGTGTTGGCGTCGGTGTGCAGGAAGATCACGCCCAGCCCCGACGTAGCGACCGCCAAGGCCACGAGCTGGATGCCGCGCACGCGCTCGCCGGCCAGGGCCATCGCCAGGCCGATGGTGAAGAAGACCTGGACCTGCACCACCAGGGAGGCCAGCCCCGGCGTGATGTCGGCGCGCAGCGCCAAGAAGAGCAGGCCGAACTGGCCCGCGCCGATCAGCACGCCATAGGCCGCCAGCGTGCGCCAGCCGACCGCCGGGCGGGCCACGAAGAACGCCGCGGGCACGAAGGCCAGTGCAAAACGCAGCGCCGCCAGCAGCAGCGGGGGCAGGTGGCCGAGCGCGTACTTGATGACCACGAAATTGGTGCCCCAGACGGCCACCACGGCCAGCGCGATCAGCAAGTGGCGCGCCGGCAGCGCAGGCGCATTCATGCCAGGAGCCTTGCCCGGCGCGTGGCGCGGGTGTCGTCGGCGGTCATCGACCCCGGCCCCTCGGCGTGGCCGCGAGGTGGCCCAGCGGCAAGGCTGCGCCGGACTTGACCTCGCCGAGGGAGAAACTGGTGTGGATGTCTTTCACGTTGGGCAGGTTCAGCAGGGTTTCGGTTGCGAAGCGCGAGAACGCGTCGAGGTCGGTGGCCATCACCTGAAGCTCGAAGGTGCCGGCGCCGCTGATGTAGTGGCAGGCGGTGATTTCGGGCAACCGGCGGATCGCCTCCTCGAGCACCTTGGTCGCGCTGCCGGTGTTGCGTTCGGCGTCGACGCGGACGAAGGCGAAGACGCCCAGGCCGATGCGGCGTCGGTCGAGCTCGGCCCGGTAGCCCAGGATGTAGCCCTGCTGCTCGAGCCATTTGACGCGGCGCCACGTCGGCGCAGCGGAAAGCCCGATCCGCGCCGCCAGTTCGGCGTTCGACAGCCGCGCGTCGTCCTGCAATCCGGCCAGGATCGCGATGTCGTAGCGGTCGAGGTCGGGCCCGTGCGACTCGGCTGGGGCAGCATCGCCGGGCGTGCTCCTCGTTTTCCCCAGGGGCGTCGTTTTCGATGGCATCGTTTCGTGCTTGGCCGAAAACGCGAAAGCTTATTGCTGAACGCAACGTTGGACAAGCAAACTACGAAACCACTTGCCGCGCCAAGCCTCCTACACTCGCCGCTGCCTGTGTCGCCGAGAAGGACTGCCATGAACGCCCCGCTGCCCGAGTCGATCCGCAAGGCCCTGGAATCGGTCACGCTCGAAGACAAATATTCGCTCGCGCGTGGCCGGGCCTTCATGAGCGGGGTGCAGGCCCTGGTGCGGCTGCCGATCCTGCAGCGCACGCGCGATGCCCTGGCTGGCCTGAACACCGCCGGCTTCATCAGCGGCTACCGCGGCTCCCCGCTGGGCGGCTACGACCAGGCGCTGTGGGCGGCCAAGAAGCACCTGGCCGAGCACCACATCGTGTTCCAGCCCGGGGTCAACGAAGAACTCGGCGCCACCGCCGTCTGGGGCACGCAGCAGCTCGACCTGTACCCGAAGACGAACAAGTACGACGGCGTTTTCGGCATCTGGTACGGCAAGGGCCCCGGCGTCGACCGCTGCTCCGACGTCTTCAAGCACGCCAACATGGCCGGCACCGCCAAGCACGGCGGCGTGATCGCCATCGCCGGTGACGACCACGTGAGCAAGAGCAGCACCGCGCCGCACCAGAGCGACCACATCTTCAAGGCCTGCGGACTGCCGGTGTTCTTTCCGTCCGACGTGCAGGGCATCCTCGACATGGGCCTGCATGCCTTCGCCATGAGCCGCTTTTCGG
>JAABTC010000377.1 GCA_011390055.1 Burkholderiales bacterium
CGCCCTCGACCTGGTCCGGCCCGAGCCAGGTGCTGTCCCAGCCGGCCCTGTAGTCGAAGGCCAGGCCGACGACGTACATCGACACGATGACCGCCAGGCCCAACAAAGCAGCCGCGGCATGCATCGCCGCGGCCAGCCGATGGCCCTGCAGCGGCGTGCTCTGCGCCAGCCAGTCGGCCCGGTGGCGCGCCTTGATGTCGGCCGTGCCCGCCCCACCCCAGCGCGCGGCCCAGCCCGAGATGCGCCGCACCGCTTCGACGCTGGCAGCGTGCCGCGGCGCGTGCGGCGCAGGCGCCTTGGGCGCGCGCCGCAGCGCCGCCACGGCCGAGACGGCCAGCGTCAGGTAGACGAGCAGGTTCCAGACCACCAGGCCCCACACCGGCGGCGCCAGCAGGTTCAAGCGCCGATCCGCACCGAGCACGTTGCCGACGATGGCGCCGAGCAGCAACACGCCGCCGACCCACAGCGCTGCCTTGAAGGCCCGCCGCCCCGGCTGCAGCGGATCGCTGTGCCAGCGCGCATCGCGTTCGCGCAGGCGCTGCAATGCCAGGCCTGCACGGCTGGCCAGGAAGGCCTCGGTGTCGGCATGCTCGCCGACCCTGCGCCGCGCTTCGTCGCTGGCCCAGGCGGCATCGTCCGGGCTCCAGGCGGGCGCGGCCACGCCGGGCTCGGCGGACTCGAGCGCGCGCACGAGCAGCACCTGGCGGGCATCGGTTTCGTTCATGCGGAGCGCAAGGTTGCTTGCAGCGGCGTGGGGACTCTGGCGATTGTGCGCGACGCCACTTCAACCGGCGGCCGCACCGGCAGCACCCGTTCGTCGGACGGGCGCATCCAGCTCGACCTCTCGACGCCGAAGGAGCTCGGCGGCGATGGCGGCGCCGGCACGATCGGCGCGATGACGGGCAAGCCCGGCGCGTTCGGCATCGCGGTCGACATGGCGATGTCGATCCCGGGCATGGACCAGGCCGCCGCACAGGCGCTGGTGGATGCCGCACACGAGGTCTGCCCGTACTCGAACGCCACGCGCGGCAACATCGACGTCGTGCTGCGCGTGGTATGACGCCCCTCAGCTTTCGCGCCCTGCGCGGCGCAGCACTTGGGTCACCGGCTCGACCAGGTACTGCAGCGGGGTGCGCTGCTCGCCCTGGATGAAGACCTCGGCCGGCATGCCGGCCTGCAGCTTCAGCGCGCCGGCGCGGGCCAGAGAGTCGGCATCGGCCTCGACCATGGCCACGTAGTACGGCTGGTTGGTGGCCCGGTCGACCAGGCGGTCGGGCGAGACGTAGAACACCTTGCCCGCCACCAGCGGCGTGCTGCGGTAGGTGAAGGCCGTGAAGCGGATCTCGGCCGCCTGGCCGAGCTGCACGCGGCTGACGTCTTCGGTGCGGATGCGGGCCTCGACCATCAGGCGCGGATCGGCCGGCACGATGTCGGCGATCGGCTCGCGCGGCGACACCACCGCACCCGGCGAGGTGAACTTGAGGTTCATCACCTCGCCAGCCGCTGGCGCGGTGATCACCTGGCGGCGTGACGCGTCGGTGGTCTTGCGCTGCTCCTGCTGGATCTCGGACAGGCGCGAGCTGGTGACCTTCAACTGGTCGCTGGCCTGCTGGCGGTACTCGCCCTCGAGCGACTTGATGCGCAGGTCGTTGTCGATCAGGCGCTGCTCGGCACGCGCCAGCTCGCCGTGCCGCTCTTCGAGCTTGACGCCGTAGTCGGCCACCACCGCCTCGAGTTGGGAGATGCGCGTGGCCGAGATGAAGCCGTCCTTCAGCAGGTTGCGGTTGGTTTCCAGCTCGGCCTTCTGGTGCCGCATCGATTCGCCGGCCTGCACGATCTGCGCACGCAGCGCTTGGTGCTCCTGCGCGACGCGCTCGCGTTGCGAGCGCAACAGCGTGGTCTGCCCCAGCAGCGCCTCGCGCCGGGCAGCGAACAGCGACTTCTCCTTGCCCACCTGCTCGGCCACGCGTGCATCGACCGCAGCAGCCTGCACAACCTCTGCGGGCCAGGCGATGGTCGGCGCCAGCATCTGCTCGGCCTCCAGGCGCGCAATGCTGGCGCGCTCGGCGGCCACGCGGTAGGTGAGCCGGTTCATGTCGGCATCGACCGACACATCACCGAGCACCAGCAGGGCCTCGCCGAGCTTCACGCGCTGGCCGTCGCGCACCAGCACCTCGCGCACGGTGCCGCCTTCGGCATGCTGCACCGGGCGGCGGTCGAGATCGACCTTGACGAAAGCGCCCGCCACCACGGCCGACGACAGCGGCGCGAAGGCCAGCCAGCCGAGCACCGGCACCAGGCCGAGCAGCAGCACGGCACCGGCGACGCGGGCCAGCCGTGTGGCCTCGGCCTGCTGCGTGCGCAGCGGTGCGTCGGGGTCGGTGGCGTTTGCGGCGTTTGGGCGAGCGTCATGGCGGCGTTCATCGCGGTGCTCCAGCGGCCAGCGGCACGACCGCACGTTGCGGGTTCTCAGACGGCGCGGGCGCGGAACGCTGTTGCATCGCCTTCATCACTTCGGCCGCTGGGCCGTAATGCTGCGTGCGTCCCCCTTCCAGCACCAGCATCTTGTCGACATGCTGGATCAGCGTGTTGCGGTGGGTGACGACGACGACCGTCACCTTGCCGCGCAGGCCCTGCAGCGTGGCGGCCAGGGCGTTCTCACCGGCACCGTCGAGGTTGGAGTTGGGTTCGTCCAGGATCAGAAGCTTCGGGTCACCGTACAGCGCACGAG
>JAABTC010000378.1 GCA_011390055.1 Burkholderiales bacterium
CGTGCCGCTTGGCGTCCTGCGGGCTGGCGATGTGCACCCGCTGGCCGTCGACCTCGATCTCGCCCTCGTCGGGCTGCACCGCGCCGAAGACGATCTTCATCAGCGTCGACTTGCCGGCACCGTTCTCGCCCAGCAGCGCATGGATCTCGCCCGGCTGCACCGCCAGGCTGATGCGGTCGTTGGCCTTGACCGCCGGGTACTGCTTGCTGATGTTGCGCAGCGCCAGACGCGGCGGCAGCGCAGCCGGCGCGGGGGTGTCAACCGACATGGCAGTGCCTCCCGGCCACGTAGGTGGCGACGAGGTTGCGTTCATCGGCCAGGTTCATCCAGGCGAAAAGCCGTTCATGCAGCGAGGATGCCACGGCATCGCGGGCTTGCGCCATCGGGCCGACTGCGTAGTGCCAGGCCGCGCAGTCGGCCGTGCAACCGACGTCGAACGAGCCGATTTCGTGGGCCAGGCCCAAGGCTTCGGCGGCGCCGCGCGTGGCGGCGTGCAGCGCCTTCCATGCCGGCAGCCGCACGCCCTGCAGCGCTTGGACCTTGTAGGCGTCGGCCATCGTGCGCTGCATCGACAGGCTGGTGCCGCCGCCCACGTCGGTGCCCAGCGACACGGCGCAGCCAGCGTCATCGAGCGCGCGCCAATGCGCCAGGCCACTGCCGAGGAACAGGTTCGAGCAAGGGCAGTGCGACACCTGCGCCCGGCTCGCCCCGAGCAGCGCGCGGTCTTCGTCATCGAACCAGACACCGTGCGCCAGCACCGAACGCGGGCCCACGAGACCGTGCGCCGCGTACACGTCAAGGTAGCTGCGCGACTGGGGAAACAGCTCGGCCACCCACTGCAACTCGTCGCGGTTCTCGGCCACGTGCGTCTGCAGGTAGGTGCCGGGGTGGGCTTCGAGCAGGCGGCCGGCCAAGGCCAGTTGTGCATCGCTGCTGGTGGGTGCGAAGCGCACGGTGTGGGCGTACGCCAGGCGGCCGCGGCCGTGCCAGCGCGCTATCAGGTCGAGCGTGTCGCGCTCGGCGCTGGCCAGGGTGTCGGTGAGGCCCGGCGGCGCGTTGCGGTCCATCAGGCACTTGCCGGTGAGAAGGCGCATGTGGCGCGCCTCGGCCGCGGCGAAGAGCGCATCCACCGACGTCTTGTGCACGGTGGGGAACACCACCGCCGAGGTGGTGCCGTGGGCCAGCAGCGCGTCGAGGAAGCGCGCCGCGCCGGCGGCGCTGACGGCAGGGTCGGCATAACGCTGCTCGGCCGGGAAGGTGTAGGTTTCGAGCCAGTGCAGCAGCTCGGTGCCGTAGCTGGCCACGACCTCCATCTGCGGCATGTGCACGTGCGTGTCGATGAAGCCGGGGAGCAGCAGGTGGCCACGGTGGTCTTCGCGCGGCCAGTCGGCGCCGGGGGGCGCGGCCTGCACGCCGGCGATGCGGCCGTCTTCGATGAGCAGCCAGTGGTCGGGCCGCCAGCGCAGCCCCGGGGTGTCGTCCGTCGGCGGGTCCCAGCCCGGATCGGAGGTGAAGTCGAGCAGGTCGGCGCGCAGGGCGAGGCGTGAAGCGGCCGGGGGTGCAGCGAGGGAAGGTGCGGGGCGGCCGGCCATCGCGCTATCGTAGCCACTCGGATGGCCGCAGCAATCCGCCAGGTTCGTCGTATCGTTCGCGCATGCAACCCGAGCCCGCAGCCACGCGCCCCATCCGCTTCGTCCACCGCGGCCGGGTGGTGGCCGTGAGCGGCGCCGCCACCACCCACACCGTGCTCGACTGGTTGCGCGAAGACGCGGCCTGCAGCGGCACCAAGGAAGGCTGCGCCGAAGGCGATTGCGGCGCCTGCACGGTCATCGTGGCCGAGCGGGCCGACAAGGCCGAGGCGGTGGGCACGGCCTCGGCGCGCGCCACGGTCGTCGCCGGGCTCAGCCTGCGCACGGTCAATGCGTGCACCCAGTTCCTGCCCACGCTCGACGGCAAGGCGCTGTTGACGGTGGAAGACTTGAAGCAGGTGGCCGAGGGTGCGGGCGCGGCGCTGCATCCGGCACAACAGGCGATGGTGGCCTGCCACGGCTCGCAATGCGGCTTCTGCACCCCCGGCTTCGTGATGTCGCTGACCGCCTGCTACGAGCGGCATGCCGAGGCCGGTACCCGCCCGACGCGCCAGCAGATCGCCGACGAACTGTCGGGCAACCTGTGTCGCTGCACCGGGTACCGCCCGATCGTCGACGCCGGCGAGCAGATGTTCGATCTGCCCGCCGCCCGCCTGGACACGGCGCCGATCGTGGCTGCCTTGCAAGCGCTGGCGGCCGATCCGCCGCTGGCCTATGTCGACGCGCAGGGCGCGCGCTTCGAGGCGCCGCGCAGCCTCGAGGTGCTCGCGCAGGTGAGGGCGGCGCGGCCTGCGGCGCGCCTCCTGGCCGGCTCCACCGACATCGGCCTTTGGGTCACCAAGCAGTTCAAGGCCTTGCCCGACCTGATCTACCTGGGCGAAGCGGCTGGCCTCGCGCGCATCGAAACGACGAGCGGCGGAGGGCTCATGATCGGCGCTGCGGCCAGCCTCGAAGATGCCTGGGCGGCGCTGGCCGAGCGCCACCCCGAACTGCGCGAGATGGGCCTGCGTTTTGCCTCGTTGCCGGTGCGCAACGCCGGCACGATGGGCGGCAACCTGGCCAATGGCTCACCGATCGGCGACAGCGCGCCGGTGCTGATGGCCCTCGGTGCAGGCCTGCTGCTGCGACAGGGA